>JABSSF010000034.1 GCA_013214485.1 Rickettsiaceae bacterium
ATCTCACAATTTGATACACTACAACAAACTATTGATCACTCCTTTAAATTATACACTTGTCAATCGAAATGACTATATGTGTTAAAAGAGGAGATAAAATATATACTCTGCCCGTGAACAAAGAACAATATGACAAATTAGTTCAACAAGTAAATAAACATAAGGCTAAGCAACGAGCTACTAGTATGGGACGCGACCTAAAAAATAAATTAAAGAATAATAAACCTATTAAACAACAACAAAAGAAAATACAGCAAAATAAAAATATCGGTGGTGGGTTAGCAGGAGGCTATTAATTTTTTCAGTTAACTTTGCTATAATTCTTGCCAAATTTTGTCAATTTTAGAAATTACTTCCTTATCCATCGAGATTTTTTTACCCCAGTTACGTTTGGTTTCAGGGGGCATTTTATCAGTTGCATCTATCCCCATTTTACTACCAAGACCTGAATCTGGAGAAGCGAAATCTAAATAATCTATTGGTGAATTATCTACTATCATTGTATCTCTTTTTGCATCTGTTCTAGTAGAAATTGCCCAAATAACTTCCTTCCAATTACGTATATCAATATCACTATCTACAATAATCACATATTTAGTATACATAAATTGTTGCAAGAACGACCATACTCCCATCATAATACGTCTGCCCTGCCCTGGATATGATTTCTTAATTGCAACTAAGGCAAAACGGTAGGAACAACCTTCTGCTGGTAAGTAAAAATCTGTTATTTCAGGATATTGTTGCTGAATTAGTGGGGTGAATATTTCATTTAAACTCTCACCAAGTATTGATGGTTCATCAGGTGGCTTGCCTGTATAAGTGCTATGATAGATTGGTTTTTTGCGATGAGTAATTGCTTTAATATTAAATACTGGAAATTCTTCTACATCATTATAATATCCCGTATGATCGCCAAAAGGCCCCTCAGGTAAATATTCATTTAAACTAACTTCGCCCTCAATAATTATTTCAGCCTCCGCTGGCACTTCCAGATCAATCGTTTTACATTTTACTAATTTCACTGACTTATTTTGTAGTAAGCCAGCAAAATTATACTCAGACATATTATTTGGTATTGGCATTACGCTACTCAAAGTAACGGCTGGATTTGCACCAATTACTGCAGCTGCAGGCATTGGCTTTGCTTTTAACTCTTGCCACTTGCGATGATGCGCTGCCCCTCCCCGCATCTTAAGCCAACGCATTATTAGTTTATTCTTACTAACTGGCTGTAATCTATATATACCTAAATTATAATTATCGGTTTTATCTTTCCCTACTCCTTTAGTAACAATCAACGGCCAAGTAATTAACGGGCTAATATCTTCTGGCCAACAAGTCTGAATCGGAAAAATATTAATATCTGGATCAGTAATAACTATCTCTTGAGATGGGGCAGATTTCACTGTTTTAGTCGGCATTGCCATTACTCTTTTGGCGAGTGGTAACATTGATAAGGTTTCCTTTAAAGATGCTGGCGGTTCAGGATTCTTTAAAAATGCTAATAATTTACCAAGCTCCTTTAATTCTGATTCACCCTTTAAACCAAGAGCTACAGCAATACGCCAGCTACTAGTGTATAAATTAGTTAAAACTGGATATTCAGATTTAGTACCATCATCTTTGATAACATTTTCAAATAATAATGCTGGATTATTTTTTGCTAAAAATCTCCGACTTATTTCAGTAATTTCTAATTTCGTTGATACTGCTGTAGTAATTCTTTTTAAATTATTATGTTTTTCAAGAAATGTTAAAAATTCTGTTAAATTTTTAAAAATCATATTACCCTACGAGTTGTTTGCCAAATGCTATATATAATAGTAAGAAAAAGATTTAAATAACAGAAAATTACATAATTAGTATCTTTATAAGCCATCTTTTGTAACGTAAAATGAATGTATGATATTAACACAAGAGGAATTGAGGCTATTATCACTGGCTTTATTCTAGCTCTTCTATTATATGGTTGTTTTAAAAATACTGCTAAAGCTAAAAAGACAAACGCATAATTATATAATGGCCAAATTATTCGCTGATGCCCCTCAACAATTAATTTATTTTGCTCTTTTTGTGGTAGTTTTGGATCTGGCCATAACATTTCATGAATATATAATTCCAAACTATTCCTGGTATGATTACTATAATCATTGGCACCATTTTCGTTTAATTCAATTTGTAAACTAGAAAAAAATAACCTAGTTAAATTATTTGCTTTATCATAAGCTTGGCGAAAACCATTACTTAAATTAAAACTGTGATTCTGACCATCAAAAACCACCCGACCACTTTTAGCAAAAAAAACCGATTTATTATCACTTTTGCGATTATCAAACAGAATAATCCCCTCTAATAAACCGTTATCATATTTTTTATCTATATAAATTGTGATATGTTTCGATAGCTGAGTAAAAGTTTTAACATTAATTAAATTAGAAACATAACTATTTTTAAAATATTTTAGTCTTAGCTTTAACTTATTATATGATAATGGCATTAGATGAATTGAGATATAATAAGAAAGAATAGTGATTATAGTTGCTACTATTAAAGCAGGTTTTATTATCGTGTAATCATTAAACCCACTACTTTGGAAAATGATAATTTGTCGTTCATCTTTTAATTTCAGATAAACATATATAACTGATAAAACCGTAACTAAAGGTAATATTATAAATAATAAAAATGGTAATATTAAAGCTATTAACTGCAAAAAATCCTGTATTTGAATCCCTTTATCAATTAAATAAAGTAACTTTGAAACTTGAATTATCCATACTAAACTAGTTAAAGTAATAGTGCTAATTATCAATGGAGAGAATATAGTCTGGATAATATATTTTTTATATTTCATCATATAAATATATTAACTATTGTAGGTCTTTGTCATGAATCATTATACGCCGAGCAAACACATACGCAAAGCTTACTGATGATACAAGAATTTAGTAGAAAAAATAACTTATATGTATATTAATAGCAGATTTAAGGAGATATTAAAACCATTATTTCTTTTGTAAATACTTTAATCCTTTTTCAAGCCCATCAGTGTGCATAGGTATTACTTGTTGAGTTCCTGTAGCAAAATCCATTATTGCAACTCCAGCCTGTTTATTAGCTACTATTTTTTTTAAATCTTCCTCTGATATAATAGCTCTAGCTTGGCACTTATTGTTATCACAGGTAGTAAAAACTCCTGTAGCAATTAAATCCTTGGAACTTACTATCGAAGTACCTGCCTCTATAGCCAAGCCTTGAGGTAAAACTTGTATCATTACTATAGCACCATCTTGATTATAGCCAATTTGATATGTAGCATAATGAACATTTTGTTCTTTATTATTCTCATCTTTTATTTTTTGAAAAAAATACTGCATTAAAAAACATTGCTGTGATTCTTCACTATCTTTAAGTTGTGCAGCACATACTACAGTCCAGTCTCCAAATTTTTTGCCACTTTTTTTTGCAGCTACTGCATAATTAGATTTATAGAAGAAAAATGTTGCTGAAATGATTATTAAACCAGTAAGAACAAAAACAACTTGCTTTATACTTAATTTCATAAATTACCTAATTAATAAAATGGTGGGCGATGACAGACTTGAACTGCCGACCTCCTCGGTGTAAACGAGATGCTCTACCAGCTGAGCTAATCGCCCTGGCATCAGTACTATGCCCTAATTTGTAAAAATAATCAAGTATTAATCTAAGTATGTATAGGTTCATAAGATATGATAATCTTGAATAATAAATAAAATTTATTAAATGGCACTGTTAACAAAGGTAAGAACAACACAGCAAGATGTAGCTATGAACCCTCACAAAAAAACAGGTTTTTCATTCATCTTGGGTATATAGTCAAATTCATGGAGATCTTTACTTAACTGTAAACTTACCAACCAAATCCTTTAATGATTCTGACTTTGAACGGTCAGCCACCAATAATTTATCCTCATGATCGACAATGATGATATTATCAAGACCTACTACAACAGCTTTATTATCAGTTTTTATATATGAATTTGTTACTTGGTCAGTAGTGATATTACCCTCAATACAATTATCGTTATGATCTTTATTACGTAATTTCCACAATGAATCCCAACTACCTAAATCACTCCAGGAAAACTCAGCTTTAATTAAAGCCATATTTTTGATTTGCTCAATAATACCATAATCTAAAGAAATTGATTTTATCTTACTATATGGTTTTTTTGCCAAAATAATATAATTTTTAACTTTAGTGCTATTTGTAATGGCTTTATATGCTGCATTTAACATTTTAGGTAAATATTTTCTTGCTTGTAATAACATGAAATCAGCATGATAAAAAAACATTCCAGAATTCCAAAAATAATTTGCTTGCACAATAAATTTTTGTGCCATATTTAATGGTGGCTTTTCAATAAATTTTCTTGCTTGGTAAATTCCAGGCTCTATCTTGTTTCCAACTTGGATATAACCATAACCAGTGTGGGGTAATGTCGGCTTTATGCCAATAATAGAAATATTAGATTTTTGTAAACTCTTTATAATCTTTTTTAACGACTTTCTATAACTAGCCAAATCAGTAATATGGTGATCTGCTGGAAGAAATGCTACTTTATCACAATTTCTTTCCTTAGCATAAATAGCAGCGATAATACCGCAAATGGCAGTATTTCTCTGTAATGGTTCGACGATAATTTTAGCATTTACTGCAATTTCTTCTAATTGTCTCTTAGCAATTTCTATATGACAGTTATTTACTATAACTATAGTATCACCTAAATGCTTATTTCTTAAAGCTGTTTGTTGAAATGAACTTTTATCTCCTAAAATTTTTATAAATTGTTTAGGATTTTCTTGATAAGAAATTGGCCAAAGCCTACTACCTAAGCCCCCTGCAATGATTACTGTTTGTATTTCCATATAACCTCCTTAATTACACCTTAAGTTAGTAACTATTAATATAATTACAACTTTAGTTTGTCAAGTGGTTTATCAATTTTTTTTGAAAATAAATCTTGAAGGAAATATACTTAACAATAAAATAGAAATAAAAATAAAACATAACATATATATTATATTATACAAATAAAAATATAATGTATACATTATATAATATGTATGTTATTATAATATATATATTATAATAATGAGTTTGATAATGAATTGGAAAATTAGAAAATTACAGGGAAAACAGCTAGATAAGTTATTATCACCGTTAGGTAAATTAACTTGCCCAAAGGAAGGTTGGGTTAAAACGATTAGGAGCACTCTTGGAATGACTAGTAAGCAATTAGGAAAAAGAATAGGAGTAAGTAGTCCAAGAATATTAAAAATAGAGCAAGATGAAATACAAGAAAAGACAACTTTAGCAACATTAAAAAAACTAGCTAATGGTATGGATTGTGAGTTTGTTTATGGTTTTGTCCCGAGAAAAGGTTTGGTTGCTAGTATTGAAGATCAAGCTTTAAAAAAAGCAGAAGAACAAATTTCTAGGGTTTCTCATACTATGGCTCTTGAGAATCAAAGAGTAGATGAGAAAACTAGCAATGAACATATTAAGATATTAAAAGAAGAATTATTGACTAAAAATATAAAAAGGATTTGGGAAGATGATGAAATTTAGGTATGCCAAAGGAGCTACCCCATTAACGCAAGATGACATACATAATTTAATTCCAAGTTATTTAAACTTACAAAGTCAACTGGATGAATGGGAGCAGTTTAATATAATAAAAGCTGAAAATTGGGCTTTTAGTGCTAAAAGAAATAATATTTTAACAATAGAATATATCAAGCAATTACATTATAAGATGTTTTGTGATACTTGGAAGTGGCCTGGAAAATTTAGAACTTATCAAACAAATATTGGGGTTGAGAGTATTTATATTGCTCAAGAATTAAAAATATTAGTAGATGATGTTGAATTTTGGTTAAATAATAACACATATAATTTAAGAGAACTAGCAGTAAGGCTTCATCATCGTCTAGTTTTTATTCATCCATTTCCTAATGGGAATGGTAGATTATCTAGGTTAATAGCAGATATATTTATTAATCAATACGATCAACCTATATTTACTTGGGGAAAAAATAATTTAATTAAAGACTCCCTAACTAGAGATGATTATTTAAAATATTTAAAGCAAGCAGACAAAGGAGATTTAACTAATTTAGTGAAATTTGCAGATAGTTAAAATAAAGAAAACTATAATTCTCTACACTAGGAATAAGATTCACATTTAAAATCCTAGAACATTGACACTGATGCCAATTTGAGCTACTAACTTAGAAATTATAGCATTAATTACTATATACATAGTAGTAAACATAACAAGCATTTGACCTGGTGTAACTACAAAAAATACTTGTAAATTAGGCATTAATCTAGCTAACATTCCACTAGCTGTTAATATAGCTAAGTTAATTATTAAAAATGGTGATACTAACTTAAAAGATAAGATAAAACTATCATTAACTACATAAGACACAAAATTACTTATATCTGCTGAATTTAACAACTCTCCTGGAGGAAATTTTTGATAACTATCAGTAATTGCTTGCAGATATAAATAATGCGTATTAGAAGCAAAAATAAATACTATTGTTATGATCATTAAAAAATTTGAAAAAAGTGCTACCTGACTTCTTTGGTTTGGGTCAAAAAACGTAGCTGCTGCTAAACCAGATTGCATCGCTAGAATTTGTCCTACAAAATTTAAGGATAAAAAATATAGTTTTGCTGCAATGCTAATTATTAGACCAATAAGAACTTCAAGCATAAGATAACTCATATTCATGCTGATACTATCGCTATATTTAGGTAAATATGGACTTACTATAGGTAGTAATATTACAGTAACAATCAAAGCAAATGCAACTTTGGCGCGCATAAATATATAATTAGTGCTAAGAGCCGGAAAATTACCAAACGCCGTTCCAAGACGAGCAAACAGCAAGGTAAAATGAAAAATATATTCTGTAGTAAGCTCTGCCAGCATTTAATTTAGATTCTTCATTTGCTTTGGATATATACCCAACTATATAATAATAGATAACTTAGAAATTTTTAAGTAAAATCTTGACTATTTACTAATTTAAGTTTATTAATTATCTTTTGCTAGTCTTTTTTTACATTATAAATGTAAAGACTTACGACTTATTATAAATTTCTATACAGCAATGTTTACAGATATTATGGCTTTTATGCCAAGTTTTTATTTTATTATCCAAGGAGCAGTTGTAACCTTACAATTGGCAACCATATCTGTTGCTTTCGGAATGATAATTGGCTCAATTTTAGCTATTTTTAAAACCACTAATAGCAGCATTTTGAGATTATTTGCTAGTGGTTATACTTCAGTATTTAGAGGAACTCCCGTTCTAGTTCAACTTAGTATGATTTATTTCTTGCCGCCACTACTAATTGGCATTAAGCTAAGTGTATTTGCTGCTGGTATCGTAACTTTTTCCTTAAATTCTGGAGCTTATGTTTCTGAAATAATAAGAGCTGGAATCAATTCTGTAGATAAAGGGCAAGCTGAAGCTGCTAAAGCACTAGGTATTCCAGCAATATTACGCATGAAAGATATTATTTTACCTCAAGCAATCAGAAATGTCTTCCCAGCTTTAATTAACGAATTAATTAATTTAATCAAAGAATCAGCCTTGATTTCTACTCTTGGTGGATCAGACTTAATGTATCGAGCTACTACAGTTTCTGCAGAAACATATGATTATTTTAAACCGATAGTTACTGCAGCAGCTACTTATTATATTTTAGTAATGATCATTAGTACAATAGGCAAAATTTTGGAGAAAAGGTTATCATCATGATACAACTTAAAAATATATCCAAAAAATTTACTGATAATAATTTTGCTATTTCAGATATTAATTTAACTTTAGATAAATTAGAAACCGTTGTAGTTATTGGTGCTTCAGGTAGTGGTAAATCAACTCTACTTCGCTGTATTAATAACCTAGAAAATGTTACTGAAGGTTCAATTATCATCAATGGGCAAACTTTAGTTAAAAATAATCGTTCTAAATTATGCTCAAAAATTGGCATGGTTTTTCAGCAATTTAATTTATTTCCACATATGTCTGTAAAAGATAATTTAACATATGGCCCACAAAATGTTCAGGGAATGAGCAAGAAGGAAGCTGAACATAAAGCTGCATCTTTATTGAAAAAATTTGGCCTTAATAAAAAAATGGATGCTTACCCTGCTGATTTATCTGGAGGACAAAAACAACGAGTAGCCATCACTAGAGCATTAATGATGGATCCTGAAATTATGCTTTTTGATGAGCCTACTTCTGCTTTAGACCCAGAAATAATTAAAGATATTATTGATATAATTAATGATATGAAAAAACAGGTTACCATGATCGTTGTTACTCATCATATAAAATTTGCCAGAATCATTGCTGATCGAATTATCTTTATGGATGGTGGTAAAATCCTTGCTGACCAAACAGCTAAAGATTTTTTTACTAAGCCAAAATCACACAGGGCTAGATTATTCTTAGAAAATATTGGTGACTTAATGTAATTTAAATTTATATACCCAAAACAAATGAAAAGTTGGGTATAAAATGGAATTATTATTTTTGGGTGGCCGGGGAGTGCTAGGTAAAATTAATAACTTTCGGATAATTCCAGTATATGTTATTTATTTCCCCGACCATATCAAATAACATACTTAAGAATCATTAACTATTAGACGCTAAATACTTCAGCACCTATTAACCTAAAAATTTGTGATTGTAATTTTAGAAGACATACATTTAAACTGCACAGACTTATATTATACTATATGTAGAAAAAAGCAATAGTATTTTTATTATTTTTTTTCTTTATATTAAATAATTGTTCAATAACTGCAAAAAACTTTATTCAAATATATCCAAAGCGAAGGCATAGTTGGGTTTTCAAAGTTTATTTAACTAATTTCTGCTGCAATCTAATGGCATGAGGTGAATCACTAGGAAACTGATTTTCTACGATTTTTAATGCTTTTTTAAGAAAGCTTGTAACCTTATATAAATATTCTTTTTTTAATTCGGGATTATTAGTTTTGTAATATTCTTGCTTATAAACTTCAGCTAATAATTCTAAACAAAAGAAACTATGTGGATGATCATTATTATTAAAGATTTCTAAGGCTTTATTTAATAATATTTTTGCATTAACTAAGTCTCCTTTTTGCAAATAACTATGCCCCAATGTTAAAAAGACTTTTGCAGTTTTAATATGATTTTCACCAAAATAATCTTCTAGAATAACTATACTTTTATTTAATAAATTGATAGCTTTTTCATATTGTTTAAAACTTGATAAGTTATTTGCTACATGCATATTAAAATCAGCAATCTTAATATTTTCTGTGCTATGAATTTTTATATAAAACTTCATAGTATCTTGTAATAAAGATCGTGCTTTTTTATAATCTCCCATATATTGATAAACTATTCCTAGGATAGATGACACTTCTATAATTTCATAACTTTTCTCGCCGTAAAATTTTTTATAAACAGCCAAAACATTTTCGAGCAATTCTTTTGATTTTTTTAAATAACCTACATCTTTGTAAATTAACGACAATTTCAATCTAGCTCTAGCAACTTGAATACTTTCTTCACCATATAAATCTTGATAAATTTTTAATGCTTGTAATTGTAAATTATTAGCTAATTCATAATCTCCTTTAGAGCGGTAAGATCTACTTAAATTTTCAAATAGATACGCAGTCTTAGCATGTTTCTTACCATAAATTCGCTGACAAATTAACGTTGCTTTTTTTGATATGTTAATACTTTTTTCATATTCGCCAGTATGCCTATAAGCTTTGCCCAAATAAATCATTGCATCTACAGTTTTCTTGTCATTATCACCATAATGTTTTTTATAAGTGATTAAGGAGTTTTCTAATATCTTTCTTGCATGTTTATAATTAGATTCACTTAAATAATAATTCCCTAATTCATTTGTGATATCAGCAATCATAATTTCTGTTAATCCTACATTAATATGCGATAAAAACGACATAGCATGATTTATAATTGGCCTTACTTCTATAATACTATTCTTATTCAATGTATCTTTAATATACTCTTTTAAAGTATAAGTGATTGCTTCTAATGCCTGCTCCTTTTTCAAAGCTAATTGTTTTTCAAGATAAGCAAGAATTATAATTTGTGTACTTCTATGAATAGAAATAGCATCTACTTTAGCATCATGACTTATTAGTGAAAATTTTTTCATATAATATATGAAACTATCAATAGTAATCTCATCATTATGAGCAATAAGTAAGGCTTTAGGAATATTCTGTGAATCAAGCATACTAATAAATAATAACAACTCTATAAATTCTGGACTTTCATCCATAATACTTTGTATTGATAAAGAAATAATGTCATAACGACTTTGAGCATATTGCCCAGCATTACTCAAAATATTTCCTTGTAAAATATTAAATTTATCCTCAGGTTTTGATATATAATCCAAATATTTTTCATATGATATTTTAATACCTTTTACATGATGAGCTGCTATTGATACATCTAGTGGATATGGCGGAATCCTTTTAAGGAATTCATTTAATTTGGATTTGTCATAATTATTATTACTAATAATATTTAAAAAAAGTTGTACTTTTTCTGTTTCTTCCAATTCTGTAACATAAATTATATTATCACTAGGGATATAATTACTATTCGCAATATTACTATTTCTAGTAGTAATAATAATTCTACCATCACCCCAAATTTTAGGATCACGCAAAAAATAATTTTGAATCGATTTTAATGATGTTACATTATCATATATAATTAACCAATTATTATAAAGCTTTAACTTAGTTAATAAAAACATCATCAGCTTATCTTTTCTCTCTCTAAAAATATTAATGAATTTGATATTTTGTAGCTGTTCATATTCTTCACAATTACTACATAAGGAATATGCTAAATGTTCTAATGAAGAAATAATAGTATCTTCATTTTCAGCATTAATTTCAAAAATAAGACGGTTTTTTTGTGACTTAGCATAATTTCTAGCTAATACTGTTTTACCAGCCCCTCCTATACCTACTAAAGCAATTATTTTTATCTGGTTATTATCAGCATTAAATTTTTGTTTTATCTTATTAGTTAAATAATTTCTTTTGAGTAAAATATCTCGATGAGGCAGAATCAAATCTATTCTGAAAAATTTTTTATTATCATCATTTATCTTAGATTGATAATAAAAATACGTAATTATAATAAATAATATAGTTATTTGAGCCATTATAAACTCTTTGGTTATATTTATTCTCCTATTTTTTATCACAACATCAAAAGAATTCTTTCTTGCCTCGTTATTAAAAATATTCTTAGGAAGAGTAACAATAGCTGTATATTCATAATTAAATTCTTGAATAATTTCTTCTATATTAGTAGGAAGGATTTTTTCTAATAATTCAAATGAACGTTGATAATATTCTTTTTCTTCACAAAAATTGATATATTTAATTCTACCTAGAGTATCAGTAGATATGTTTTTATCCAGTAATATATAGCAACCATTTGTCAAAGTATTATTGCTTGCTAAATTTGCTAACTTACCTGTTATAAACTCAATTTTAAAATTAGCATCCATAATATCAGTTTTAATCAATACATTTGCTAATTTGAAATTATTAGTAATTATTGCTAAAGCTGCTTTCTCTGATTTATTCAGATTCCTAACATCTACTGAACATAAAATCTCATGCCTATTAATTTGGCTACCAATTTTTCGTAAAGATCTTAGAAATATCGATTCTACTAATAATGAATGATAATAGCGTTTTATATGATTCAGTTTCCCTGATTTTTGTATAAAATCGATAATGTGATCTTGAGAATTACAACCTATTTTCTTCGTTATATTTTGCGTATGCACACTAACAGTCTTTGGAGAAATAACTAATATATCAGCTATTTTCTTAATCCCCCTGGCATTTACAATGCAGGCAATTATATCTACTTCTCGTAAAGTAAACTTTTTTCCCTTAATCTCCCTTAGAGACTTATAAAATAGTTCTTTTCTTTTTTCATTTTCGTACATAGTTTACACATCTATTATTACATGAATATTAATAGTCATTATATTTTCCTAGTTACTTTTTACCTAAGGATATAACTTAGGATCATTTACCTATATCATATATTAATATGACTCACTATATTATTAAATACATCAAATATGTGCTCCCCGACATATATTTGGTGTTTTTTGAAATGAAGGAAACAATATCGTTGAACAGTATAAAATAATAGTTTGTATTGTTTCCTTTTACTATATCTAAAATAAGTAAAAACTTCTCCTTAACTAATATACCCAAAACAAACAAAATCTAGATTTTTAAGTTTGAAACTCATCAAATAAATCTATATATCTACAGAATTTAGTATAAACTATATAATTTCAATGTAAATTTTAAAAACGTTGGACTTAAAATGTGAATTTAGGATAAGAAATATATAACATTTCCCTTTTCATTTGTTTTAAGAGTATATAATATTTTGTGATCGGGGAATCCTAAGTTATACAATCAATAACACAATAATCTTTAGGCAATAGCCTTGGACATACATTACTGTTTCCCCGATCGCTAATGAAAACAATCGCATTGTTTATAATTGTATATTTAGGATTACTTAATCAAGACACTATCAAAATTAATTATTAACCAACTAACTTTTTACATAGTATTTGGATTATAAATTATATATAGAAAAAAGCAATAGTATTTTTATTAAAAATATACTCATTCATACTATATGTTAATAACCTATAAAAATTAGAATTTAATTCTTAATTTCAGGCTACCATGATGAGCAACGTATTTTTCAGCAAGATATAGATCATAAGAAACACCATACTCCATATTACCTTTTTGCAGCGAAACACCATTACCTAAATTATAATGTACTCGGTCAAATTCAGCTGATCTACTAGATAAATTAACATTAACATCATTTAAACAAATATTCATCTTACCTCGTTTATTAATTAGTTCATAACGAACATAACCTTGTAAATAAGGGATAATTTTATATTCATTTAATACAGCTTCATAAGAGATACGTTCCCCAGCAATTAATTCTAAATCATTGTCTGCTTTACGTTTTACTAATAAATTTTGTTCCGTAGTTCCAGTTTCAGTATATTTTACCTCACCAAGATAATGGTATTCTGCTCCTAAAAATGTTGTAAATATAGTGCTTTCTTGCCATCTATGATGATATCCTAGTAAGAACTCACTACTATAATTATTAGAATTATATTTTGCTGTAGCTAGTTCTGTTCCTCTAGGTATTATTCTTAGTTCTCTATTTTTTGTTTTATTGCGAGAATAAGCTAAAACTCCTTGTGTAAACCAGTTATTCCCAAGTTCATATGCTCCATGTACTGAGAAGACATAAATATTTGATTTTGTAATATCTCCTGCATTTACATCAGTATGTTTTATGGTACTTTGGATAGAACCTGCAGAAAATCCAACACTTAAATCTTCATTTACCATTAATTCATAACCTAAATTTACCCCAGAAGCGCGTAGCTTATAACCAGGTTCAGATTTTTTTTGTTTATGTTTGGCAATATTATAAAATGGGCTAGCCCATATGCCATGTTTTTCTGGCTTATCACTATAATCACCATCTATACCATCACCAGCAGATAAACCAATTTCTTCTATAATATCATTATCAACTATTGCAGCTTCAGGTGATGTTAAGTTAGATAAACGTCTACCTATTTCTTCTAATGAGTGCTGAACAACCATACCTTTTGGTGGGGCTTCAGCAACTGAAGCTCCAGCATCACTCGGTTGAAAGCTTGATACTAAAGCATCTAACCGTTCTGGCTCTGTAATTGCTATGGTAACTATATCTTGAGCTAACTGACTATTATTATTAGGATCTCCAATTAACTCAGATAGAGCTGTTAGGTTTTCCGCAGTAGCTGTAGATACTGGCTCTTCTGTATTAGCATCAATTATTGCTTGCAAAACTGCATCTATATCAGCTGGTTCATTAGCAATTTGAGTCAATACTCCATTACTATAAGTCCAAGTAACAAATGGGTTATTTGCTAATGATAAATCAAATAATACTTTACTATCATTGAGAATTTGAACGCTGCCACCATTAATAGTAGCAAATAATACATATTGATCTGCACTAGTAGGAATACCTGCAACACTACCAACTGGTAATTTAGTAGTTAAATCAGACAGGGTTATAGTTAAGGTATTCTGAGTAACCCCTGTAGTATCTAGATTACCACCATTAACTAAAATATGACCAATATTATTATTTTCATCGATATTAATATTAAATGTTGGTGATCCACTAATACTTGAAGTACCTGCATTAGTAAAATTTAGAGTATTACTATTTAAATTAAATACCGAATTATTTATTTGCGTAGCTCCAGTAAACCCACCACCATTGTCATTTAAATTTATTACTGAATCTGTTATGGTGTTATTACCAGTTAAATTTGAACCATTACTAAATATCAGTGTTGCATTATTAAAATTAATATTATTTTGTGTATTCATAGAGGCATTAGACCAGGGCAATTTAAAAGTCACAACCAAGAATTGCAATTTTTTTCCACAACAAGGATTTTGTATGGTTAAACATTTCCCTAGTTTCTGTAATTTTATTTGAAATAGTTTTGATTATTTGTATGGATAGGCTACGAAGTAACGACATTATTAAAGGGCTAACTCCAACGCTAATAGTTGACTTATCTTCAAAAAACACATTATCTTTAACCCAGTTTAAGTTATTTTCACAAGACCAATGACCACGGTTTAATTTTAACAAATATTCTGGAGAATAACTTTTATCTAGGCTTGTTACCATATGTGCAATTTCTGCAGTAGCTGGTTTTGATTTGTTTTTATACTCTCTAAATCTTGTAATCTTACATAATTGCTTAATATGTTTATGACCATTTAAATATTCCCATGGCATATCAACAACTTCTATAGATCTCTGCTCAATTCTGCCGTGATTACAATTAATTTCTTCTTTAAAAGTTCTAATCTCTATTTTCTTTTCTTCTGCTTCGTTAAATAAATTTTCTGTTTGATAAAGTAGATTTGCTTCATTTCCCTTAAGACTAATTGCAAAATCTGCCCCTCGTGCTACTATCTTTTCAGTAATCTCTTGGTGAGTAAATGCAGCATCAGCCGTAATAA
>JABSSF010000035.1 GCA_013214485.1 Rickettsiaceae bacterium
CTGAATATTATTGGATATTTCATTTTTTCATTGAAAATCCCATATTTATATTCATTTTTCAAGTGAAATTACTATATTACTCCCGACATAATTTAAATAATAAGTCACATAAGAGGTCTAATTCAGAAAAATCTGCAAGACCATTTATTATCGATCACTAATAAAATATAAAACTTTAAAGATATTTCCCTAAATAACTATTTCTAGTGATCGGGGAGTTCAAAAGACTGCAAAAAACAACAGCTATTATAGCCTTTAGGTTGGAATAACCTTGAACATACGCTAAAATCTCCCCGATCATAAGTACAACCTAGCCATTTCTAAATTGTTATAATAAACCGAGGAGTGCACTGTTAATGGTATTCGTGCACGAACCAGTTTTTTGAGGACTTTTGAAATCCTAGGATCAGTAACTTACTACCCATAAACATGGATCATATAGTAATTATTTCTTAGGTCAAGTAAAAAATAGTAGAGATTTGTTTTTTCACTAAGCTTTAATTCGCTGTTCTATTTCCTCTCTAAAATGTCTAATCAAGCCTTGGATTGGCCAGGCAGCTGCATCACCTAACGCACAAATCGTATGTCCTTCAACTTGCTTAGTTACATTTAAAAGCTCATCAATTTCAGCTATTTTAGCTTCACCTTTAACTAAACGCATCATTACTCGCCACATCCAGCCAGTACCTTCTCTACATGGGGTGCATTGTCCGCATGATTCATGCATATAAAATTTGCTTAGTCTGGCAATTGCATAAATAATATCTGTGGATTGATCCATAACGATTACTCCGCCAGTTCCTAAGCCTGAATTTTCTGCTCGTAGCGCATCAAAATCCATAGTAACATCCTCACATACAGATTTAGGTATCATTGGTACAGAAGACCCTCCAGGAATTATTGCTTTTAAATTTTTCCAGCCACCAGTAACGCCGCCTGCATGTTTTTCAATTAATTCCTTTAATGGTATACCCATTTCCTCTTCTACATTACATGGGTTATTAACATGACCAGAAATACAAAATAACTTAGTACCAGTATTATTCGGTCTACCAAGTGAGGAAAACCATTCGCATCCTCTGCGTAAGATTGTAGGTACTACAGCAATTGATTCAACATTATTAATCGTTGTTGGGCAGCCATAAAGACCTGCACCAGCTGGAAATGGTGGTTTTAATCTAGGTTGTCCTTTTTTGCCTTCTAAACTTTCAAGCAAAGCTGTTTCTTCACCGCAAATATATGCTCCTGCTCCGCGATGTAGATATATATCAACATCATATCCAGAGCCACAAGCATTTTTACCAATTAACTTTGCATCGTAAGCTTCATCAATTGCCTTTTGCAAAGTGACTGCCTCATTATAAAATTCACCACGAATATAAATATAACAATTATTAGCCCCAATAGCTACGCTGGCTAAAACACATCCTTCAACTAATTTATGTGGATCATAACGAATAATATCACGATCTTTACAAGTTCCTGGTTCAGATTCATCGGCATTGACTACTAAATAAGAATGTTTTGGATGATCTTTCGGCATAAATGACCATTTCATTCCAGTAGAAAAGCCAGCACCGCCACGTCCCCTAAGACCAGAATTTTTAACTTGCTCAATAATCCAATCTTTACCTTTAGCAATTAAATCTTTTGTTTTATACCAATCGCCTCGTTTTTTACTACTAGCAAGATCAGCTCCTTGCTTGCCAGCTAAATTAGTAAAAATTTTATCTTGTTCTTTTAACATCAGTACCTTTTAAAAAATAATTTGGTAATTCAACATCAACTAATTCATTATGATTTGGTATTGCATTAAATACTATATGCCATTTCTTGTTAGCAATGTAAAGTTGTACATCCCTTTTTTCTATTTTCTCTATAAATTGTTCCCAATTAATATTTTTAGCTAAATGTCCTTTGGATAGTTTAACAATTTCATGTAGCATATTATCGCTAAGTGCGTTGAACACATCTTCATCGGGCATTAATAAGTCCCCACTTTCAATGTTAAAACTTAAGCTATCAATACGCCATCCTTTGTCATCAAGATTTGTTCGCCAAATAACACTAAAAAACTCAGAAGAAAATGATTCTGGTACTTCATAGGTAACTGAATAATTGCTACGCTCGCCCTTATTACAGATGATATATATTTCAACAAAATCCTTTATCTTTTCATTAATTTTCATAAATACTTCTTCATCTTCATGGGTTAATTTAGGATAAGGGATTGTGCCATAGCACTTGCCTTTCATTATTGTTTTCTCAAAATCTAATGACTGGGGGGTAACAAAAAAACGATTACTAATATAACTAGCAAAAGAATTGCTTGCTATTAAACTAATAGTCAAATAAAAAATAATATAATTAATTTTTTGTAAATACATAATTTTGTTATTTCGCTTTTTCTTTCATATCAGCTATTAATGTAGCCATTTTTTTTGTTGTCAAATCTTCAACATAATCATCATTTACTTGCACAATTGGTGCATTTACGCATGCACCTAAACATTCAACTTCACTAATAGTAAATAAACCATCGCTAGAAGTGCTGCCGCATTTTGTCCTGGTTTCTTGCTCACAAACTTTCATAATTTCTGCAGCTCCTCTAAGCCAGCATGGGGTAGTGCCACAAACTTGCAAGTGATATTTACCTACTGGTTTTAAGTTAAACATAGTGTAAAAAGAAGCAACTTCGTAAACTCTAATATAGGGCTCGGTAACTAAATTTGCTATATATTCAATAGCAGCTACTGATAACCAATTATTATTTTGCCTTTGAGCTAAATCAAGTAATGGTAATATAGCACTTTTTTGTCTGCCTTTTGGATATTTTTTAATAATGTCATTAGCCTTGTCTAAATTTATTTTAGTAAAACTAAAAACATTATTAGCAGTTATTGCAACATTATTAATAGTAATATCATTATCTTTTTTAGTAGTAGTTCTAGTAGATTTACGAGCAACAGTTTTGGCTTTCTTAGTACTAGCTGTTTTAACTTTACTTTTTGTAGTTGTTTTTTTACTCATCTATCCACCTCGCCAAAAACTATATCCAAGCTAGAAAGTACTGCTACTACATCAGCCATTAAATGTCCCTTACACATGAAATCCATTGCCTGTAAATGAGCAAAACCTGGAGCTCTAATACGACACCGATATGGTTTGTTACTACCATCAGCATATAAATAAACGCCAAATTCTCCTTTAGGAGCTTCAACTACTCCATAAGCTTCGCCTGCAGGTACATCATAACCTTCAGTATATAATTTAAAATGATGAATCATTGCTTCCATGGAGTCCTTCATTTCCTTTCGCTTTGGTGGAGTGATCTTTAAATCTGGGGATTTTACTGCTCCTTTTGGCATATTTTCAATACATTGATTGATAATACGTAAGGATTGATACATTTCTTCAACTCTAACATGATAACGATCATAACAATCACCGCCTATACCAACTGGTATGTCAAAATCCATCTCACTATAAACATCATAAGGATTAGATTTTCTTAAATCCCAAGCTATTCCAGAGCCTCTAAGCATCACTCCTGAGAAATTCCAGTCCATGGCTTGTTTTTGACTAATTACACCAATACCAACTAAACGTTGTTTCCAAATACGATTATTATTTAATAACCCTTCAACATCAGCTAAATATTGTGTAAATTGCTGAGCAAATTTTGCAATATCTTCAAGTAAACCATCAGGCACGTCAGCGGTAACTCCACCAGGACGGAAATAATTAGCATGCATCCTGGAACCTGAGACTCGTTCATAAAATTCAATGATTTTTTCTCGCTCTTCAAATAGCCAGAATAAAGGAGTTGTTGCGCCAATATCTAATGCTTGAGTAGTAATATTCATAATGTGATTTAAAATCCGAGTTAACTCAGAAAATAACACTCTGATATACTGAGCTCTTTTAGGTACATTAATTTTTAACAATTTCTCCACGGCAAGAGCATAAGCATGTTCCTGACACATCGGTGAGACATAATCCAAACGATCAAAATATGGTAATGCTTGAATATATGTTTTATGTTCAATTAATTTTTCCGTACCACGATGTAATAAGCCAATATGTGGATCAGCTTTATTAACAACTTCCCCATCCATTTCCAAAATTAAACGTAACACCCCATGAGCTGCTGGATGCTGCGGTCCAAAATTAATTATAGTATGTTTGTCTTTATCTTTGTTGTTATTTTCTTTTATCACTGTTAGTTACTTTATTTATTGTCCTTTATTTTGTTGCTTTTTCATCTCCTGGAAGTACATATTCCCCAGGGCCTTGCCAAGGTGATACAAAATCAAATTTACGAAACTCATGATCAAGTACTACTGGCTCATATATTACCTGCTCTAATTTTTTATCGTAAGTTACTTCAACATGACCTGTAACTGGAAAATCTTTACGCAAAGGATGCCCTTTAAAACCATAATCAGTAAGTATTCTTCTTTGATCAGGTGAGCCATTAAATTCAATACCAAACATGTCAAAAATTTCTCTTTCATACCAGCAAGCAGAGCTAAAGATACTAGTAGCTGTTGGCAAAGGAATATCTTCTGCTACGGCAGTTTTGATAATAATTCGTTTATTTAATTGCATGCTAAGTAAACTATAAATCACTTCAAATCTTCGCTCCCTTTCTGGAAAATCTGTAGCAAATAAATCGCTAAGAATAGTAAAACGTAGTTCAGGATTAGTCTTTAAAAATTTAAGTAAAGGGATTAATTGTTCATCATTTACTTGATAACTAATAAAATCTTGAATATCAAGCAAATTAATTTCTATATTATTTCCTTGGCAAAATTCATTGATAACTTTATTAATATCCATATAATCACTATCCTTTAAATCTACTTGTTCGACGAATTTTTCTTTGTAATTGCATCAACCCATATAATAGAGCTTCAGCAGTTGGTGGACAACCAGGAACATATACATCTACAGGAACTATACGATCACAGCCTCTAACTACTGAATAAGAAAAATGATAATAGCCTCCACCATTAGCACAACTTCCCATGGAAATTACATATTTTGGATCAGCCATTTGATCATATACCCGACGCATTGCTGGAGCCATTTTATTAGTCAATGTACCAGCAACAATCATTAAATCTGCTTGTCTAGGGCTTGGGCGGAATAAAAAACCAAAACGATCCATATCGTACCTACTTGCTGCTGTTTGCATCATTTCAACAGCACAACAAGCTAAACCAAAAGTCATTGGCCATAAGGAGTTTGCTCGTGCCCATCCAGTTAAATCATCAAGCTTAGTTAATACATAGCCTCTATTTGACAACTCTTCTGCAAAAAATGAATCTTGATCTTGTTTTAGATTTTTCATAAATAACTGCCATATTAAATAAACTTATTCATTCCCAATTAAGGGCGCCTTTTTTCCATTCATATATAAACCCAATCGTTAATACAAACAAGAAAAACATCATCGACCAAAAGCCAAATTGACCGATCGATTTTAAACTAATTGCCCAAGGTATTAGAAATGCTACTTCTAAGTCAAAAATAATAAATAAAATTGCTACTAAATAAAAACGAATATCAAATCTACCTCGTGCATCACCAAATGGATCAAAGCCACATTCATAACTTTCTAACTTATCTTTTTGCGGCTTTTCCTTTGCCAGTATTTTTGGTAATACACTAACTATTATAGCTAAAAAAGCCGCTACAGCGAAAAATACTGCAATTGGTAAATAATTTACTATAAATTCTGAACTTGCTAACATACTAATCCTAATAACCATTCTATTATAATAATAGCTTATAATTAGTAAATTTAGCAATATTAAAATATAGTTTTTGAGACTTAACCACTTTAGATAGTAGTTTTATAGTCATTAATTATTATGTAGTAGCCTTGTTACATACTTTTTTATACTGATAATAAACTGTAATTTGTTGACTATATACCCAAATTATATTTACTTAGTTAATAAATTGTTGCATTTTTAATATTATCTTAATTTTTTTCTAAAATAAACTTCACATATCTATTAGCCTAGCAATTTTTTATGATATGTTTTTAACTTAAATAATATATTTATAAGTTTTGCATATAGGAAGAAAAAGGGTTGATTATGAAAAGATTGTGTATTTTTTTATTGTGTTTTTTAGCATTTATAACGACATCCCTTGCTAAGGAAAATCATTTGACCCTTTATAAACCCGACATACGGAAACAACGGAAACATAAAACTAAGGATTTACTAGTAGCGTACTTGGAAAGATCAGAATTTCGTCATAAAGTTATTGCACAAAATATTGCTAATGTTAACACTCCAGGTTACAAGGCAAATGAAGTGGAAATGCCAGATAATTATGAGGATTTAAATAATGGTGCTAAGGTTAGAACTATAAGATTACGTCGTACTTCTGCTGCTCATATTGCAAATAATAATAAAGTAGGAGGGGGGAAATTAAAAGCTGTAAAGTTAAAGGATCCACATGAGGTTAAGTTAAATGGCAATAATGTTTCTTTAAGTCAGCAAATGACTAAGTTAAGCCAGAATCAGCAAAATTATAACATGGCTTTAAAAGCATATACTGCTACTAATAATTTACTATCAATATTAGTTGAGAAATAAGGATGATAATACGAACTTTTTTTTTATTGATGTTAGTTATTAGCCAAATATTCTGGTTTAGTTCGGCTTTAGCTAAAGGAGATAGTTTAAAACAAGCGGTAGAAATTTCAGCTCATGGCAATATTTTTCAAGCAGAAAGATTCAAAGTTGCTGCTGAAAATTTAGCTAATAAAGACTCTACTAGCTCTACTCCAGGTGGTATTCCTTACAGACGTAAGGTTATTTTTGCAACTAACGCATATAATAAAGATATCAAAGCTAATTTATTATATGTAAAAAAAGTAGACGTTGATAAATCTGAATTTATTTTAAGATATGATCCTAATCATCCCGCAGCAAATGCTGATGGTTATGTCAAATATCCCAACATTATTGCGGAAATAGAGCGGGCTGATGCTCAGGAAGCTCAAAGATCAATAGAAGCTAATTTAGGAGTTATAGAAATCAGTAATTCATTAATTCAAAAAACGATTGAGGCGATAAAATAATATGCCAAATAACATCAATATGATTGCAGCACAAAATTTATATAATGAAATACAGGATAGACCAAAAGTTGTTGATAAAAATGATGATGTTTATAATAAAGCTGTAAGTTTTCAAAGCAAAGTTACAGAGAATTTTAACAAATTCCAAAATATGTCATCAACAGAAATAATTAAGCACGTAAAAAATTATCAACAAGTAAATCAACCAGTTAAGACTGGAGCAGTTGGTCATGTTGTTAAAAAGGTTGGTCATAGGTTAAAAAGTGCAGAGGATATTACTAAAGAAGCTTTAATTGATGAAGCTAGTGCTCTGGAAGTTTCAATAACAGTAGCAGAGGCAAGTCGTACATTAAAACAACTAAAATTAGTTCGTGATGAATTCGTGAAAACTTTTGATAAAATATTGAATATGACAATATAGTTAAATAATTATTTCTTTAGTTAGGTTAAGTAATTTATTGACAAAACTGATTAAAATTTTGCGGAGTAATTATGTCTAGGTTTGATAAATTGTAAAAACCCCTCATCATGAGTCACCATGGTGACGTGGTGATCCCAACCCCCGTCATTTTTACTCGAAAATTATACGCTTGTTAAGGGCAGCAGATAAAGTGCCATCATCTAGGTAATCTAGTTCACCACCAATAGGAATACCACTAGCAAGTTTTGTGATTTTTATGGGTAAATCCTTAAAATACTCAGTAATGAAATAGGCAGTAGTTTGACCATCTAACGTTGAATTAGTGGCTATGATTAATTCCTTAGTTTTAAATTCTTTGCATCTGGCAAGTAATTGCGGCAATTTTAAATCAGCGGGGGTTTTATTTTTCATCATCGAAAGACAACCTCCAAGAACATGGTATTTACCATGGAAAATATTACTGCGTTCTATTGCCCATAATTCAGCTACAGTTTCAACAATAGCAATTATTTCACCACTACGATTACTATCCATACAAATTTTACAAATCGTATCATAATCTATATTATTACAATCAACACAAACATTTATTTTAGTTGCAGCATCTGTTAAACCATCTATAAGACTACGTAATCTTAGTTCTTTATCTTGTAATAAATGTAATACTATTCTTCTAGCTGAGCGAGTGCCAAGACCTGGTAATTTAGAAAATAAATAGATTAATTGCTCAGGGCTATCTTCATTCATGTTATTATTTTAATATTAAAATGGTAAATTCATTCCAGGCGGTAGACCACCCATACCACCAAATGTACCAGACATATTTTCTTGAGATTCTTTATCTGCTTTTTTCTTTGCATCGTTATGAGCTGCTACAATTAAATCTTCTATCATTTCTTTTTCTCCAGGTTTTAGTAGAGATTCATCAATAGATGTTTTTTTCATTTCGCCATTGCCTGTCATTATCATAGTAACAAGACCTCCGCCTGCTTTACCTTCAAATTCTTTTTTAGCAATTTCGTCTTGCATATCTTGCATTTTTTTTTGCATGGTTTGTGCTTGTTTCAATAATTGTTTTACATTGACCATATTTTTTCCATTATTAAGTTATTATTGTTCTAATAGTATATCGGAAATATTTGCAGTAGGAAAATTGTTTTTTATTATTTTAAACTTTTCACTGGCTAGAGTATTTTCGATCATTTGAGTTTTTAAACTTTTAATTTGTTTTTTGTCTATAGTAGTAATTTTCCAAGAATAAGACTGATTCCAAGATGCTAATAATTGCTTAATATTACCAATCATGGTTGCAGTAACATTACCAGCTAATTCCAACATACCAGCTGTAAAATTTATAATCTCGACTTCATTTAACAAATAGTAATATATTTGAGTCTCTTTCTGCTCGTAACAATATTTCAAAAAGTCATAAATAGTGAATTTTAAATCTCCACTTCTAACCTTATTCGTTGGCTCTGATTGAAAGTGCTGCTCTTCTTCTTGAAAAACTTTTTGAACGTTAGGGGAGCTTGCTATATCGGATTTATTTTCACTACCATGAAGCAACTCTTCTATTTTTACTAATTCTTCCATATCAGGCATGTCACAGGCATACATGGCTTTAATTAACAGCATCTCTGTAGAAATTAACTCATTCCTGCTAGAAGCAATTTCTAAAATGCCATTACTAAAAATTTGCCATAAAATGGTAAGTTTTGACAAACTAATATTATCTAAAATAGTTATTATATCTTTCTGGTAACTTTGATATAAAACATTATCAGGGTTATCAGTAACTTTTATTTTAGTTAAATAAGCAATAAATTCTGATAAAGATTGAATAAATTGACTTAAATTGCTAGTTTTCAAATAAATTTCCTGTAGTAAATCAATAATCTCTTTAGGCTTATTAGCAATAATTAATTGAAGTATATTAACTATTACCTTACTTTCTACTAAGCCAAGCATTTTATTTACTAACTCTTCGGTTATTTTAACTTCCCCTTCATTTTGATAGGCAAAGCTTGCTGCTTGGTCAAGCATTACTGTAGCATCTCTTGCAGAACCTTCAGATTTAATAGTAATTATTTCTAAAGCTTTTTTACTGTAATCTAGTTTTTCATTACTAGCTATATCTTGTAGTAAATTATAAATTTCAGTAAATACTAACCTTCTAAGATCATATCGCTGGCATCTAGAAATTACAGTTAATGGTATTTTTTTCACTTCTGTTGTCGCAAAAATAAAAATAACATGAGGAGGAGGTTCTTCTATTAGCTTCAACAAAGAGTTAAAAGCTCCTTTAGCTAGCATATGTACTTCGTCAATTATATATATTCTAAATTGACCAAGTAATGGTTTATATTCACTGCTTTCAACAAGGCTTTTTATATCTTCAGTTTTAGTTTTACTTGCTGCATCAAATTCAATTATATCAGGATGATTTTTCTTGTTGAAACTCAAGCAATTCTCACAGTTCTCGCAAGGTAGTACTATATCTTCCTGCTTTACTAAATTAGTACAATTAATAGTCTTAGCAACAATCCTGGCTGATGAAGTCTTACCTACTCCACGAATACCAGAAAGTAAAATAGCCTGAGAAATTTTATTGTTACTAATACAATAGCCTAAAGTTTTGGTTAACACTTCTTGGCCTCTTAGTTCAGTAAAATTTTTCGGACGATATTTACTAGCAAATGAAATATAATTAAGTTCTTGAATAGCCATAGGATGATTCATTTTGAATATAATTCAAAGCTGGTGCTGACCCATTTAATTTATGCTCTGGCTGCTTCTTTTCAGACCTGACCAACTAAACATAACAAATGCCCTGCACCAGCCATAAATAAAATAATCTTTTTACTAGTTATAATCAAGCATTTACTTATGATTTTTTAAATCTTTTTTCTAATTTTCTTTTATCTAAGCGTTTTGGTGGATCAGAAATTTTAGGGTTTTTTAGTATAAACAAGTTTTTATCAATACCGTGAATATTATAAGATTTAGCAAAATTTATGGCAATAATATTATTAGCTTCGAAAATTATTAATTGCTGAATTTGTTTACTATACTTGTTAAAGCTGATCTGGCTAACCTTATTTGATTCATGATGGTGAAATTTTATTATATAATTATCATTTAGATCTTGAGTATCTAATATGGTAAATTTATCACTAAACTTTCCATCAACTAACAAAAAATAAAAAGCATTTTCTTTGGCCTTAATCCTGCTTAAAGTTTTATTATCAAAATCATAAACGCTAACATAATTCTTATTACCAACAATAAGCAATGGAAAAGGCTCGTAGTAATTACAACGAAATTTAAATGGTTTATCTATAATAAGCATGCCACTTGCACTATTACCATTTGAATCAACTTGTTCAAATTCTACTGCTATTGATTTGATGTTATTAATATATGATGTAATATTATCAACAATTTCGGAATTATTTGCAGCAATAGCATAGCTATGTTTTATATTAGCCAGCAATAATGAAAAAATGAAAATTATTTTGGTCAGTTGTTGGAAAAAATGTATCATATGATTGCTTTAAAAAATTGTGTTTTATTGTAAATAATATTAAATTCACATAAAAATTAGATAATAGCATATAATGAAAATTGTTGCATTAAAAGAAAGAGTGAAAGATGAACAGAGGGTAGCTTTAACTCCTGATATAGTAAAATTATTAGTAAAAAGAAAACATAATGTTTTTGTTGAAAAGGATATCGGTCTAGCGGCAAATTTTACTGATAGTAGCTATGTAGAAGCTGGAGCAAGAATTTCTAATGTTCCTTTAGAAATAATCTCTGATGCTGATATAATATTGAAAGTACAAACATCCCCTTTAGTAGGGGAAATAAATGAAATTAATTTAGCTAAAACAGGTGCTATTATCATCGGAATGATGAAACCTTATGAGAATAGTGAATATATTACTAAAGCCTGCAAGAAAAAATTATCTTTAATTGCTATGGAATTTGTACCTAGAATTACTAAAGCTCAAAGTATGGATGTTTTATCTTCGCAAAATAACCTGGCTGGATATCGTGCTGTTATCGAAGCTTGTTATCATTATGATCAAATATTACCGATGATGACGACAGCAGCAGGAACCATAAAACCAGCAAAGATACTTATTCTTGGTGTTGGAGTTGCTGGGCTGCAGGCAATAGCTACAGCTAAACGACTAGGGGCTATTGTTGCAGCATATGATGTAAGGCCTGCAACCAAAGAACAAGTTGAAAGTTTGGGGGGTAAGTTTATTTTTCCTGAAACTAAAATGGAAAATGCAGAAGATAAGTCTGGCTATGCAAAAGAATTAGATAAAAATTTTGCTGCAACCCAAGAGAAATTTTTATCAGAGCAGTTAGTTGATTATGATATAATAATTACCACAGCACAAATTCCAGGAAAAAAAGCGCCATTACTTATTAAGAAAACAATGATTGAAAAGATGAAAACCGGTAGTATAATTATTGATATGGCAACAAGTAGTGGAGGTAATGTTGAAGGCTCGGCTATCGATAAAATTGTTATAAAAAAAGGAGTCAAAATAATCGGTTGGACAAATTTTGCTACTAAACTAGCTCATGATTCGTCAAAATTATATTCAAGAAATTTATACAATTTACTTGAATATGCAATTAGTAAAGATAATAAAATAAATTTCAATGACGAAGTATTAAAAGAAATGCTAATTACTAAAGATGGTAAAATAGTAAGTAAAAAAATTCAAGGAGTTTAATATTATGAGTAATATGTCTTCAGCTATAAAAATGGCTAATGAATTATCAGAAAAAGCAAATATTTTATCTGATAAATTAAAAGATATAGCTTTTACTAACGCTGAGGCAGCAGCAACGGATACTACGATAGTATATGCTATAACGATTTTTACGTTGGCTTGTTTTGTTGGTTATTATGTTGTATGGAAAGTAACGCCAGCTTTGCATACCCCGCTAATGTCAGTGACTAATGCTATTTCTGGTATTATTGTTATTGGGGCTTTAGTAGCTTCTGCTTCAGAAATGTTTGATGCTTCAAGTTTCCTAGGGTTTATTTCGGTGTTTTTTGCTTCTATCAATATTTTTGGTGGTTTTATTGTTACTCAGCGTATGCTTAGTATGTTTAAGAAAAAATAATATCTTATATCATGAGAATTATTGCTGGCAAGCACAAAAACAGAGTAATTACTACAAGTAAAAAATTTACTTATCGTCCTACAACTAATAAATTCCGCCAAGCTTTATTCAGTATTTTAAATTCTCCAGAATTTGCAGATGAGTTTCCTATGTCAGAAGCTATAGTTTTGGATGTTTATGCGGGCAGCGGTATTATAGCTTTTGAAGCAATTTCACGTGGGGCTAAGTTAGTTACATTAATTGATAATAATAAAGACCATTTAAAAGTTGCAGCAGAATTTGCACAAAAAATAGGCGAGGCAGGTAAAACTTCTTTTTTGACTTTAGATGCTTTATCATTGCCAAAAGCAAAACAACAATATAATATTATTTTTATTGACCCGCCATATTATAATAATATGGCGACATTAACAATAGCATCGTTAATAAAGCAAGGCTGGTTGGCGACAAAAGCTTTGATTGCTGTAGAATTGGCGAAAACAGAAGATTTTGAAATACCAAGGGAGCTAGAATTAATAAAGAAAAAAATTTATGGTAACAATAAATTATTGATTTTAACTTATGAGTAAACTAAAAAAACGTTATAGTTGTAATTCCTGCGGTAGTATTACTGGTAAATGGGCAGGGCAATGCACTGATTGTGGTGGTTGGAATACAATCAGCGAAGAATTAGCTTCAGCAAGTAAAGTTATTGTACCTAAAACAGGTGCAATACAAGAGCTGGAAACTCTTACTAGTGAAGTGAGGCCAAATATACGTGTAGTTACTCCGATAGAAGAATTAAACAGAGTACTTGGTGGAGGATTAGTTAGTGGTTCAGCTATTTTAATAGGTGGTGATCCTGGGATAGGTAAATCAACATTATTATTACAATTATGTTCTAGCTTAGCAGCAAGTGATATTGGTTGTTTATATATTACTGGTGAGGAATCTACTGACCAAATTAAGCTTAGAAGTAAAAGATTAGATATAAAAGATAATTGTACTGGAATATTAGCTGCAACAAGTGTAGAAGATATAATTTCGACAATTGATAATCATAAAGATAAACTGAATCTTATAGTTATTGATTCAATTCAGACTATGGCTACTGATGAAGTATCATCAGCTCCAGGGACTGTTTCACAAATAAGAGCTTCCTCGCATTTGTTAATTAATTATGCGAAACAAAATAATTTAAGTTTATTAATTGCTTGCCATGTTAATAAAGATGGCCAATTAGCAGGGCCAAAAATACTGGAACATATGGTAGATACTGTGCTTTATTTCGAAGGCGATCATAATAATCATTTTCGTATTTTACGTTCAATAAAAAATCGCTTTGGTGGTGTTAATGAAATAGGTGTTTTTGAAATGACATCTAGTGGACTTGTTGAGATAAGTAATCCTTCAGAATTATTTCTATTAGAGAGAGAAAATAATGTTAGTGGCAATGCGGTTTTTGCAGCTATAGAAGGCTCTAGACCTTTGCTGATAGAGATTCAGGCATTAATAGCTCCAACAAACATGGCTACTCCAAGAAGATCAGTAGTTGGCTGGGATTTAAACCGTTTGTCGATGATTATTGCTGTTTTGGCTGTTAGATTTAATTTGAATTTAAATAATCACGAGGTTTATTTAAGTGTTGCAGGTGGTTTTAAAATTACTGAACCAGCAGCTGATTTGGCAGTTGCTGCTGCTTTGATTTCGGCATCTAGTAATATATCTCTGCCAGAAAGAAGTATTTTTTTTGGCGAAATTGGTTTATCTGGAGAGGTTAGAAAAGTACCACAAACTGAGGCTAGAATAAAAGAAGCGACAAAATTAGGTTTTGAAACTATGTATTGTAGTTCAAAAGACAATTACAATGCACAAGTTAATCAAATAATGCATCTAAAGCAACTTAAATCATTATTATCATAATGAGAGTGTTGAGCGTTCACGACAAAAATTTGTCATCCTGAGTTGATATATCCTCGCGAAATTAATTTAAATGATTACGGGGTGTGAGTCTTAAAAGGACTAGGATTCGTCATGATACAAACAGTTGAGGGAGTTAGCATACAGAAAGAATGTAATAGAATCAAATCTGGATCGTCACGCCAACTAAAAGGTTGGCTCATAATGATGGTATGGACGCCAATGATAATATAGATTAAACTATTTATCAACGGCATCAAAAGCATGGTGCTTATGTGCCAGAATTTTTTTATTAATTT
>JABSSF010000036.1 GCA_013214485.1 Rickettsiaceae bacterium
TTTTCTTAAATGTGCCATTACATCAGATCATAGCACTATACTTTTAAATATTAAAGTTATTTTTGCTAGTTTCCCTAGATGATAATTCTAGTAATCATAGTTTGACCCCTGGAACACGAAACAAGAAGATTATAGAAATTGCTAATGATATGTATGATTATCATAAAAAAAATAATATTACTGATGATTTTAGTGATATTTGTACTATCTGCAGCGATGAAGATGACCGTTTATTAATGAATATAGTATGGAAGATAAAAAATAAGCAATTTAATCAACCTAATGACAAGGAAATAGCTATAATAACCTCATTACAACAGAAAGCATTTAAAAGTAATTTAACCAATGAAGAGGGACAATGTTTAAAAGTATTTTATGAGTTTCAAATTCAAAGTTACAATAAAAATAGTTTTTCTCTCAATAATTTAGTTAATGGGCATAATGATAATTCTAAAAGAAAACCTCATCATAAGAATGACGATGATGAATATAAAGGAGCTCCATATGATGACGATATCCCAACAATACATGATGACAACATTAATGATAAGATTAATAATGATCTAGAACTCACAGGGGATAATAATGTTGAACATGACAGCCTGTAAGCATGTGTAATCTAGAATTTATTATTTTTTGGAAAACCAGATGGTGGTATTTTCCCGATACCGCCTCGTTTAGCTTGCCATAAGATTATTGATTTCTCTAAGCGTATTTTATTTCCTAGACTCCAACTTAAACCTTCCTCGGAATTAAATGTTTTTATATCATTTAATGTTGCCTGACGATATTTTTGTAAAATGACTCCAGCTCCTTTTTTCATTTCAGGAATTTCAGCTAATTCAAAGACTAATAATTTACGATTTGTACCAATACAAGCTACCATATCGCCTGTAACCTTTAAACAAGCTATACATTTGGCTTTTTCACTTACATTCATTACTTGTTTACCACTTTTGGTTTGGGCTATTACGTGATCAGCATCAACAATAAATCCTTTACCTAAATTAGAAGCTAATAATAATTTTTCTCCTGGCTTATAAGGAATTATATTAGTAATATCATAATTACCAATCTCAACCATCAATTTTATTGACTCACCGTGCCCTTTACCTTTAGCAATATTATCTGCTAATATAGTAAAAAATTTACCACTAGTGCTACAAATAAGAATATTGTCAGTTGTATATGTTTCAACAATAAATTTTGGCTGGTCACCTTCCTTATATTTAACATTACTTAAATCTAATTTGTGACCTTTCATAGTTCTAATCCACCCCATTTTTGAGCAGATAACTGTTATTGCTTCCTTTTCAATAAAAGCAGAAATATCAACTACTTGTGCTTGGTCTTTAATAGCCATAAATTCTGTTCTACGCATACCAAGTTCTGTTGTTTGAGAAAATTTATGTTCAATTACTTCTAATTCTTTCTTAACAACTTGCCATAATTTACTGTTATTTGTTAAAATTTTACTTAATTTTTCATGTTCTTTAGTTAAAGTTTCATATTCTTGATTAATTTGTTCTTCCTCTAATTTTCTTAAAGAGCGTAATTTAATATTTAATATTGCTTCTGCTTGATTTTCATTAATGTTAAACTTAGCAATCATTTCTTGTTTAGGGTTATCTTCCTCTCGAATGATACGAATAATTTCGTCAATGTTTAAATAAGCTATTTTTAATGCTGCAAGTATTTCTAAGCGATTATCTATTTGCATCATCCGATATTTAGTACGTCTAGTAACTACAACTTTGCGATGCTCTAAAAATGATTCTAATACTTCGATAATACCCATAACTTTAGGTATACCACTACTGTCTAAAACATTCATATTTAGATAAACTCTTGATTCTAAGCCACTTTGTTTAAATAATGACTCCATAATCATTTCAGGTGGACAATTACGTCCTTTAGGTTCAATAATTAGGCGAATATCTTCTGTTGACTCATCACGAATATTACTGATTAATGGTAATTTCTTATCGCGTAATAATTCAGCAATTTGCTCTATTAGTTTTGATTTTTGTACTTGATAAGGAATTTCAGTAATTACAATTTGAAATTGACCATGTGTAAAAGCTTCTTTTTGCCACTTTGCTCTTACTCTGAAACTACCTTTACCTGTCTGATAAGCGTTAATTATTGCCTCAGAACTGTCAACTATAACTCCACCTGTAGGGAAGTCTGGCCCTTTAACAAATTGCATAATATTGTCTATAGTAGCTGTCTTTCTATTATCAATTAAATAAATTAGACTATCACATAACTCACTGAGATTATGTGGTGGAATATTTGTTGCCATACCAACTGCAATACCTTCTGATCCGTTAGTAAGTAGGTTCGGAAATTCCGCAGGCATTAAAGCAGGCTCTTGATCAGAATCATCATATGTTGGACGGAAATCTACTGTATCTTTGTCAAGTTCAGACATTAGTAACATACAAATTTCGGTCATTTTTGACTCGGTATAACGCATTGCAGCTGCATTATCACCATCAATAGAGCCAAAATTTCCTTGCCCATCAATTAAAGGATATCTTAAGGAAAAACTTTGTGCTAATCGTACTAATGTATCATAGATTGCTACATCACTATGTGGATGATATTTACCCATTACATCACCAACTACTCTTGCACATTTCTTATATGCTGAATTTGGATCTAATTTCAATTTAAGCATCGCATAAAGAATACGTCTATGTACTGGTTTTAAACCATCTCGTACGTCAGGTAGTGATCTAGAAGTTATGGTAGATAGCGCATAGGATAAATATCGTTCTGAAATAGCATTAGTAAAATTTACTTCCTCAATATTAATATTATCCGTCATAATTTTTTTAGATCATTATCATTTCTGTTCTTGTTTTGTCGTTCCTAACTTATATTAATGCAGGAATAATCATTCCTTATACCTTGCCCAATAATAAACTAGCATTAGTACCACCAAAACCAAATGAATTAGTCAATGCATAATCTATTTTACATTCTTTAGCTTTCAAGGGTACTAAATCAATTTTTGCTTCTGGGATTGGATTATGTAAGTTTAATGTTGGTGGAGCTACTTGATCCCTTAATCCTAACATTGTATATATAGCTTCAACCCCGCCAGCTGCTCCTAATAAGTGACCTACTGCAGACTTTGTTGATGACATTAATATCTTTGGATTATTTTTAAATACTTCTTGTACCATGTTTAATTCTATTGCATCGCCAACCTTAGTACTTGTGCCATGAGCATTGATATAATTCACTTTTTCTGGACTAATGTTACCATCTTTTAAGGCGTTTTCCATAGCTCTTCTAGCTCCTCTACCATTAGGGGCAGTAATATGATAGGCATCTCCTGTTAAACCATAGCCAATTACTTCAGCATAAATTTTAGCTCCTCTATTTTTGGCATGTTCATATTCTTCGAGTACTACAACTCCAGCTCCTTCTCCCATAACAAAACCATCATGTTCTTGATCCCATGGCCTTGATGCTTCCTTAGGTCTATCATTAAAACTTGTTGCTAAAGCTCTTGCTGAAGCAAAGCCCGCAACTCCAACAGGAGTAATTGGTGATTCTGCTCCGCCTGCAACCATGACATCAGCGTCACCATATTTGATAATTCTTGCTGCATCACCTATTGCATGAGCTCCAGTTGAACAAGCGGTAACTACTGCAGTGTTCGGGCCTGAAAAACCATATTTAATTGAAACATGGCCAGATAATAAATTAATTAATGATGCTGGAATAAAAAATGGACTTACCTTATTTCGATCTGATTGATTATACTCTATAGATGTAGTTTCTATAGAATTAAGGCCACCTATACCCGAACCAAGTAATAAACCTGTACGATCACGACTTTCTTGGTCTTCTGGCATCCAACCACTATCTTCTACAGCTTCAATAGCAGCTGCTATTCCGTAATGAATAAAATTATCCATCTTACGAACATCTTTTGGATTAATATAATCTTCAGCCTTAAATCCTTGAATTACCCCAGCTATTTTACAAGAAAGCTTTTCTGTGGGGAATGCGGTAATCTGACTTATACCACTTTGACTATTTAATATAGCTGACCAATTATCTTTAACATTCAAACCAACAGGAGTAACCATACCTATGCCTGTTACTACTACTCGTCTATTACTCATAAAATTGCCTCTAATTAATCAAAATAAATATACCCTAAACTACTGAGAATCCTGATTTTTTAAAGAAAAAAATAGAACCAGTATCTTCATTCGTTTTGGGTTAGTCATTAACTCTGTGAACTAGTCGCATTATTACTTGCTCTTCACCTAGTAATAATAGGTATAACTTACTCGTACTACCCTTATTTCGAGTTATTTGACTATATAGTCATCTATGCAGAAGTTTTCTTATGATCGTTGATATATTTGATAGCATCAGCAATAGTTTGTACCTTCGCTGCTTCTTCATCAGGAATAACGCAATCAAACTCATCCTCAATTGCCATCATAAGCTCTACTAAATCTAAACTATCAGCTCCAAGATCATTAATAAATCTTGATTCTGGATGTATTTCTTCTTCACTCTTACCGAGTGCTGTAGCGACTAGCTTTTTTAGTCTTTTCTCATTTTCTTCATTATCATCACTAACTGATGTATTACCTGCATTTCCTGCGTTTTTAGTATTTTCACTCATAATAAAACCTCTTAAAATTTTTAATTCTCAAGTATTTGTAAATTAAAACAAAAACATTTGATTCAACCTTTTACCATAAAAATCAATTTTTTGCTAGTAAAAACTAATCTATTTAGTTAATTAAAAACAAATTTACGGTAAACTTTATCACTTACACCATTAACATTCCACCATTAACATGAAAAGTTTGCCCTGTAATGTATGATGATAAGTGGCTTGCTAAAAACGCCACAATATTTGCAACATCTTCTGGCTTGCCAAGTAATTTCATTGGTATTTTTTGCATTATAGCCTCTTTTTGTGCTTCTGTTAAGCTATCTGTCATATTTGTAGCAATAAATCCTGGAGAAACTGCGTTAACCGTTACTCCTCTATTTGCCACCTCATAAGCTAATGATTTTGTCATACCAATTAACCCAGCTTTTGCGGCGCAATAATTTGCTTGTCCTGGATTACCAGATGTAGCAACAATTGAGGATATATTAATAATCCTACCGTAACGTTTTTTTATCATCTTTTTTATAGCTTCTCTATTTAAGATAAAATTTGCCTTTAAATTTACATCTAAGACACTATCAAATACCTCTTCAGTCATCCGCATTGCTAAGCCATCTTTAGTTATACCTGCATTGCAAACTAATATATCTAATTTTTCTATATCTGATATTAACTGATTACATTCCTCAGCATTTGCTAAATTACAGAGTTTAGCAGTAAAATTATTTCCTAATTCTGTTGCTAGTTTATCTAACCTATCTTGATTTGTTCCAGTAATGTAAACGTGGCTACCTAGACTATGTAACATTTTTGCAATAGCATTACCAATACCACCAGTACTTCCAGTAACTACAGCAACAGTGTCTGTTAAATCTATCATATATTTCCCTTGTTTAAATTATAACATAATAATTTATATAGCTAAGCCATCTCTTCTTCTACTATATCTTGGTCTATTAGATCTTCATTAGAGAGTAATTTAGATTTTATTTTGTCTTCTAATTCCAAAGCTATTTCTGGATTATCTTTTAAGTAGTTTTTAACATTTTCTCTACCTTGACCTATACGGTTATCACCATAAGAAAACCATGAACCAGATTTTTCCAATAAATCATGTTTTACGCCCAGATCAATCAATTCTCCTTCTTTAGAAATTCCATCACCATACATTATATCAAATTCTACAGTTTTAAATGGTGGAGCAACTTTATTTTTGACAATCTTAACTTTAACTTGATTACCAACTACCTCATCTTTTTCTTTAATAGATCCTATGCGACGAATATCAGCTCTAACACTGGCAAAGAATTTTAGTGCATTACCACCTGTTGTAGTTTCTGGGCTACCGAACATTACTCCTATCTTCATTCTAATTTGATTAATGAACATCACTAAACAATTAGTTTTTGCAATTGATGAAGTTAATTTACGCAAAGCCTGGCTCATTAATCTTGCTTGCAAACCCATATGAGCATCACCCATTTCCCCATCTATTTCTGCTTTAGGTACTAACGCTGCAACACTATCTATTACTAATAAATCAACTGCTCCTGAGCGAACTAAAGTATCAGCAATTTCTAAGGCTTGCTCACCAGTATCTGGTTGGGAAATTATTAAATCATCAACATTAACCCCTAATTTTCTTGCATAAGCTGGATCAAGAGCATGCTCTGCATCAATAAACGCACAAGTCCCTCCTTTTTTTTGAGCTTCTGCAATTGCATGCAATGTTAAAGTAGTTTTTCCAGAACTTTCAGGGCCAAAAATCTCAACGATTCTTCCTTTTGGCCAACCACCAATACCTAGTGCAATATCTAAACCTAAAGAACCCGTAGGAATAAAATCGATATTTATTTTTTTAGTTTGACCTAGTTTCATTACAGCCCCTTTACCATAGGCTTTTTCTATTTGACCAATAGCTGAGGCGAGTGCTTTTTCTTTGTCCATAATTCTAATAATATCCTTGTGTAAATAAAAATATCTACCAACATAAGGTGCTATGCAAATAAAATCTAGTTAAAAATTCAATATTAAGAAAAAAATTATGATTTTATTGTGGATTTTTTTCTTCCGATCTTTTTTCAATCCATTGCTCTAAAATAAAATTTAGTACATTTTCATTCTCAATTTCTAAATCATACTCCTCATGAAAATCTTCAAGTGATAAAATCATTTCTTTAATTAAAGGCAAGTCATCTTCTGGAATTTCTTCATCTGAATATGTTGCCTCTAAACTTTCAATTAGTTCTGATAATTCTTTTATATTATTATAATACATGCTATACCTTTAAAAATCCTCTTCTTTAATTATTTTAGATATATATCTAAAATAGATGAAAACTTAAATTTTTAAGTTCAAAAATTAAACTATTATCTGCATTAAAAAACCTCTCCATATTCCGTAATGTTCAAGATTTTTAAAATTGATACTGTTTTAATTACCTTGTCTTCAAAAAACAAGGCTTTCATCTGTTTGGGTATAATATGATTTAATTAGAACTACCACAAAAAAAATATTAGTGTATGATAAAAAAATAAATTAAGCTTTTATAGTGAGATTATTATGCAACTACAAACTAATTTGCTGCAAATTGAATTATTAAAGAAATTTTTGGATTCAAGTCTTCAAGAAGATCACGGAATCAAAGGGGATATAACTTCTAATGCCCTTATTAAAAATGAAATAATTGTTAATTTTACAATCATAAGTAGAGAAGAGGCAATAATTTGTGGTATTCCAATAGCTGAGTATTTTTTGCAAAACTATTCAAATATAGAGTACAAAACCACACTTAATGATGGAGGTAAAGTAGCAGCAGGAAGTAATTTAATCACAGGTAGAGGTAAGGCAAAACAAATATTATTTTTAGAAAGAGTAATCTTAAATTATCTTCAACATTTATCTGGAGTTGCAACTATTACTAATAAATACGTACTTGCTATATCTGGTACAAAAGCAAAAATTTATGATACTAGGAAGACGCTACCACTATATAGAACTATGCAAAAATATGCAGTTATTTGTGGGGGTGGACATAACCATAGACTATGTTTAGATAGTGGTATTTTAATTAAAGATAATCACATTGCAATATGTGGAGGGATAAAAGAAGCCTTAGTAAAAGCAAAAGCAAATAAACCACATTATACACAAATAGAAATAGAGTGTGATACTTTGGAACAAGTAAGAGAGGCTATAGAAGAAGGTGTTGACATTATTATGTTAGATAATATGTCATTGGAAAAGCTGCAAACTGCAGTTAACTTGATAAATGGTAAAAGTTTGATAGAAGTATCAGGTGGTATTAGTCTTGAAAATGTAAATAATATCGCCAAGGTTGGGGTTGATATTATCTCAGTTGGTAAATTAACTCACTCAGCTCCAGCAGTTGATATTGGTTTAGATATATACTAGAAATGAATGAAAAACCAGATTTTTAAGTGTGGCGTTTTTAGGATTCTTCAAAATTATTTTCAGCAAGTAAATGGTTATAAAATAAGTTTTCTTCTAATAAACTATTATAAAACTCTGTGTTAATATTGCCACCAGATATTATTACTAAAATATTTTTGCCAAAGCCATATTTATTAATCCAATTATGAGCCGCAGCCATGCTAATAGCAGCAGAGGGTTCACAGGTGATTTTTAAAGTTTGAATTAGCCTTGCTGTCCAATAGTAAATTGTTTTCTCACCCAATAAATAAAAATCATCAAGTTTTTTAATGTAAGCAAAAGTACGTGGCGAAATTGATAAAGCTCTTAAACCATCAGCTATAGTATCGGGTGAATCAGCAAATCGATAAATTTCTTTATTTTGTAATGATAAAAAAGCATCATTAGCTTTCCTTGGTTCACAGCCAATTAAACTACTCTTTGGTGAGTTTAATTCTTTAGCAAGATATGTTCCAGATAATAGCCCACCACCACCACATGAAGCAAAAATAGCATCTGGCATAGCTATATTTCTTTCTTTCATTTGCATAAAAGCTTCATGACATACAGTACCTGCTCCAGCAATCACCAGATCATCATCCGAAGGGGGTAAATAATATGCTCCTGATTTTACCTCTTCAAGACATAGTTCTTCTGCTATTTTCCTAGTCTTTACATATATGACTTCAGCTCCATAAAATTTAGCTATCTGTCTTTTAATTGACGCAACATTTTTTGGTAAGTAAACTTTAGCATGAATATTAAAAAATTTTGCAGCATATGCTATTGCTAAACCATGATTTCCAGTACTATAAGTAACAATTTCTTTAGGTAATTTACTTTGTTCTTTTAGTTTAAGTAGGTGATTAAAGACCCCTCTTATCTTAAAAGAGCCTGTCTTTTGCAAAGCATCTATTTTAAAGTAGATATTGCTTTTTAACATCTCATTAATATTGTTAGAGTATATCAATGGAGTTTTGTGTAAATAAGGGTGTATTCTAGAGTAAGCTTTTGCAACTGCTATTTTATTCTGTATCATTGAATCCATGTTATTATCACTTATAGTAACCGAAAATAGGTAATTATAAATAGTATTCTTGAAATTTAAATTAAACGTCATTATATATCTATTAATTATGAATTGATACATAAATTTTTCATAGGTTATAAATATAATGAATAAAGAGAAAAAAACTCTTCCACTACTTACATTACGTGATGTAATCATATTTCCAGGAGCTATAGCCCCAATATTTATTGGCAGAGAGAAGTCCTTAAATTCCCTCTTAGCAGCAAAAAAGATAGAAGATGGACATCATATTTTATTAACAACTCAAAAAAAGGATGTTGAAGAACCAAAACCTGCAGATCTATATAAAGTTGGAGTTTTAGCAAAAATTATCCAAACGATAAAGTTACCAAATGATAATGCTAAAATTTTGGTTGAAGCGGTTTCTAGAGTAAAACTATCTAATATATCCGATGAAAATATTTTTATTGCTGATTATAAGGTCATTCCTGATTCAGAAGTTAGAGACCTTGATACTTTAAACGATATAACGATTAATGTAATAGAAGCTTTTAAGGAATATGCTAGGAATAATAAAAAGATTAATTTGGAAATTTTAAACCTACTTAGTGAGCAAAAAAACCCAAGTTACATAACAAATATTGTTGCTTCACATTTAACTTCTTCTCTAGATATAAAACAGAAATTGCTTGAGCAATCTGATATAATAAAAAGAGCAGAAAGGTTATTTGAAATAATTACTTCTGAAAGTGCTCAAATTGACACAGAGCAAGTTGTACAACAACGAGTTAAGAAACAAATTGAGAAAACACAGCGTGATTTTTATCTCAATGAACAAATGAAAGCCATTCAACAAGAGCTAGATGGTGGAGAAGAAAAGTCTGATTTTTATGATTTAGAAAAGAAAATAAAACGCCTAAAACTTTCAAAAGAGGCTAAAGAAAAAGCAGAAGCTGAGTTAAAAAAACTTAAAATGATGAATCAAATGTCAGCTGAATCTTCGGTAGTTAGGAACTATCTGGAAACATTGTTATCTATGCCTTGGGGAAAGCGAACAAAACATACTATTGATATAGAAAAAACTGAAGAGATTTTAGATCGTGATCATTATGGTTTAAAGAAAGTTAAAGAGCGAATAGTAGAATATTTAGCAGTACTTAAGCGCTCTAAAAAAATTAGAGGGCCGATCTTATGTCTTATAGGTCCTCCTGGAGTTGGTAAAACATCTTTAGTGAAATCCATAGCGGAAAGCATGGGAAGAAAATATACTAAATTTGCTCTTGGTGGCGTTCGTGATGAAGCAGAAATTAGAGGACATAGGAAAACTTATTTAGGTTCAATGCCTGGAAAAATTATTTCCTGTATTAAAAAATGTAAAGTTGATAATCCAGTAATTTTACTTGATGAAATAGATAAGATGAGTGCTGATTTTCGTGGTGATCCTGCATCAGCATTGCTTGAGGTTTTAGACCCTGAGCAAAACTCTCATTTTGCCGATCATTATTTAGAAGTAGAATATAATTTATCTGATACGATATTTATTGCTACTGCTAACTCATATGATTTACCAAGGGCTTTATTAGATAGAATGGAAATCATTAATATTGCTGGATATATTGAAGAAGAAAAATTACAGATTGCAAAAAACCATTTATTAAAGAAGCAATTCAAACTGCATGGGATCAAAAGTAATGAATTAACAATTACTGACGATACTTTAATGGAATTAATTAGATATTACACTAAAGAAGCAGGGGTACGTAATTTAGAAAGAGAAATTGGTGCTTTATCGCGTAAAGTACTAACTAAATTACTTAAAAATGAAGAGACTAAGAATGTTATTATTAAACCCCAAAATTTAGAAGAATATTTAGGAGTTAAAAAATATCGTTTTGGTCTTGCTGAAGAGGAAAATCAAATTGGTATTACTACAGGACTTGCTTATTCTGAAGTTGGCGGTGATTTATTAAGCATTGAAGCGGTATCTTTTCCAGGTAAAGGTAGTATTAAAGCTACTGGTAAATTAGGTGAAGTCATGAAAGAATCGGCAGAAGCTGCTTATAGTTGTTTTTTAGCTACTGCAGAAACTTTAGACCTTAAAGAAAAGGATTATAAAGAAATAGATATACATTTACATGTACCAGAAGGAGCAACACCTAAAGATGGACCTTCAGCAGGAATTGCCATTTATACCACAATTGTATCTTTAATGACTAAAATTCCAGTTGATAAAACTGTTGGAATGACTGGAGAAATAACTTTAAGAGGTAAGGTTTTACCTATTGGTGGATTAAAAGAAAAATTACTTGCAGCAAGTCGAGGTGGTCTTAAAAAAGTGATTATTCCAGAGGAGAATGTTAAAGATTTAAAGGAAATTCCAAATAACATCAAAGATAAGCTAGAATTCTTTCCAGTAGAACATATTAGTCAGGTATTAGATATTGCTTTGGTAAAAAAAACTAAAAAGAAAGTTGCTAAGAAGAAATAAATTAATTAAGATATAGCAAGAATCCAGTTTCAAAAGAGGTTTATCATTTAAGATAAAGGGAGAGCTATGAGTAAATTGGAGTTAAAAAAATATACTAAGTTAGATTGAAGTTTAGTTTTTCGTTAGCGTTCATGGTTGTACAGATAAGTATCGTATGTCTTAAAAAAACTGGTATTCGTCCATGTTGTAAAGGTTACGTAATTTGTTGACAAGTCTGATAAATTCTAAAACCCGTCATCCAGAGCCAACCTTTGGTCTTCTGCGTGCGATCGAGATTTGATCATAATACATATTTTTTCTGGATTACCACGCAAAACCCGTTTTGCTCGTAATGACGCTTAAATACTACCTTATAAATCTATAAATTATGTGATTGCTTTATCTTAATTTGTAAATTCTTAACATGCTTGCAATCATCAGGTAATTTTCTTTTCGCTATTACAGATGCTTTTTGTAAACATTCAATATATTTCTGTTTATATTCTTCTTTTAATTCCAGACTATCACTTTGCTTATAATTTTTTATATAAACATCACTAAGCAATATTAAAGCATGAAAACAGCCAGCATGATCGTTCTCTTGAAATATTTTTAAAGATTTAAGCCCATATTCCTCAGCTAGTTTCAGGTTATTTTCTGCTAAAGTAACTTGGCACAAAACATAGATACCTTTTGCCGTTTTAACATGACTATGACCATAAAAATCTTGACAAATTTTTAGTGTTTTATGAGCCATTAATCTTGCTTGCTCATAATCTTCTAGATGAGCTAAGGTATTGGCTAAGTAAAGTGATACAGTAAGTGAGCTAATATCATTTTCTCCATAATATTTTTTATAATTAGACAAAGCTTCTTCAAGCAATTCCTTAGATGTGGCGTAGTCTCCAGTTAATTGATAAATTGATCCTACACGTCCAATAATCCAAGCTAATCTTGCATTATTCTTACCATAACGTTGTTCATAAATATTTAACGCTTGCTGAAATAAATCTTTTGCTTTTTGATATTCACCAATATCTCGGTAAATATCTCCTAAATGCACTAAGGATGAAGCTATATATGAATTATTTTCTCCATGTAGCTTTTTAAATCCAGCTATTGCTTGTTTTAATACAAATTCTGCTTTTTTATAATCACCATAAAGTCTATATACAGAGCCTAAACGTACTTGACTCCAATATACGTGATCATCATCTTTAGTACAAATTTTCTTATAAATAAGTACTGCTTGATTCAATATGTTAATAGATTTTTCATATTCTCCTAAACAGCGATATGTGGTACCTAAATTAACAAGAGATTTAGGGAATTTTTTGTGATTCTGTCGATTATTCTTCTTATAAATTTTTACAGTCTGTTCTAATAAATCTTTAGCTTTTATATAATTATACATATAGTGATAATAATTACCCAATTCATTAGCAACATCAGCCCAACACTCTTCATTTTCTTTAATCAATTCATGTCTTAAAAATATCTCTGCATGATTAATAAATGACCTCATTTTAGAAATATCGTATTTTTCATGAAGTTCAATTCCCATATATCTCTGTAATGTCCAAGATATTTTTTGCAAGGACTCTGTTTTTATTAAATCTTTATCTCTTTGTAAATAAATTAAAGTTAGCATTTGTATACTTCTTGAAAATGAAATAACATCGTCTTTAGAAGTATTATTATTTATTAAAGAAAATTTTTGCATATTATAGATAAAATTATCTAAAGTAATATCATCTTTATAAGCTACTAATAAAGATTTAGGAATATTCTGAGAATCTAATAAACTGATGAATAATAGTAAATCAACAAAATCTGGGTTTTCTTCAATAATTCTTTTAATGGATAATGTAACTATATTATAACGAGTATCATTATACTGCCCTGAATTAGTTAAAATAGTCTGTTGTAAATCATTAAATTTTTCTTCAGATTTAGCAAGATATTTTAAATATTTATCATAAGAAATTTTCATGCCCTTTATATAATAAGCAGCAACTGATACATCTAAAGGAAATGATGGAATATTTTCTAAAAATTTTAGCGTAGCTTCTGCTTTATAATTATTTTCATTACCTAGAATTTTTGAGAATAACTGAAGTTTTTCTCTGTCACTTAACTCTTTAACACTAATTATATTAGTATTAGGAATATAGCTATTATTTACAATATTACTATCACGAGTAGTGACAATGAGCCTACCCTTTCCAAAAACGTGTAAGTCTTGAAGAAAATAATTCTGAATCGAAGTAAATGTTGTAACATTATTATATATAATCAACCAGTCAGGATAAACTCTTAGTTTATTTGATAAAAATAACATTATCTTCTCTTTTCGTTCAGCAATGTTTTTTAATTTAGTAATAACTTTTAAAGCTTTTTGCTCTTCTTCATTTTCACATAACGAAAAACCAAGTTTTTCTAATGAATAAAGTATACTATCAATAGTTTCAGCGTTAATTTCATAAACAAAACTATCTTTTTGCTGCTTTGCATAAAGTCTAGCTATAGTAGTTTTTCCACCCCCCCAATACCAACTAACGCAACAGTTTTGATATCATTAGTATCTGCAACAAATTTTTGTTCTATTTCATTAATTACCTCAGCCCTAGTAAGTAATACCTCCTTGTTCGGTAATACTAAATCTGCCATTGTTGGCTTGGGGATAAATGGTTTAGTAGGGGTTAATTTATCATATACAAAATAATTAGTTACAATCAATAAAACTATTATAATCCCAACTATCAAATATATAAACTTCTCAAATTTCTTCGACTTGTTTATAACATTTTTTTGAATTATATTTATTGATTCTGTATTTTATATATTAGACAACCGAATTATTTTATTATATTCATCTTGATAATCATCAATAATTTGCTTTAACTCAGGCTTGTCAATTATTATGCTAATTAAAGAGAAAATAGCAGCAAAATAATCGCCATTGACAAAATCAATATAATTATTTTTCTTAAGTCTGGTTACATCTTGCTCATCAACAATTAAAAAAATTTGTTTACTACTATCTTTTTTTAATAAAAATTTATCTGAAATAACGCATATATTATATGCTACCATATTAGATTCATTATTATCCTTAACCAGGGTGATATTGGATAATTTTAAAAAATTAGTCAATTCAGTAACAATTTCTTGCACTTTATTATTGTTTTCATCATATGGAAACTAGCAAAAATAACTTTAATATTTAAAAGTATAGTGCTATGATCTGATGTAATGGCACATTTAAGAAAATTT
>JABSSF010000037.1 GCA_013214485.1 Rickettsiaceae bacterium
GGGAAATGTTTAACCATACAAAATCCTTGTTGTGGAAAAAAATTGCAATTCTTGGTTGTGACTTTTAAATTGCCCTGAGGTAGTTTAGGTTTTCTTTTTTTGAGCTTATTTGGAAAATTAGTATTTTTTTTCTTATTCCCATTTCTATTTGCTGTTCTTGCCTGGTATATATCATGGAAAAGAAAAGCAGCAGCAAGTTGGGCTTTTAATATTATACTTACCCTTATAGTGTTAGGGCAAATTGGACAAATTGGACGAATTGGGCAATATGGCGCTCTGAATCAAAGATTGCATGAGGCAGAACTGGGAATGTATAATAACATAAATAATCCTGAAAAATTTGACGAAGCGTATAATGAATTGATAGATGTCACATATACTGCGTTAGAAAAGGTCTGTGGAAAAAATACTGGGTTGCAAAAACATAAGTCTTGTAAGATTATATATGAATTTGTGGATGAGACTAAGTTATCTACTGAAAAATGGAATAAAGCTGTAGATACTATGGATTCATTACCAAGCTTTTTGCTTTTAGATAATGATGCAGAATTTAATCATTATAAAGATACTTTTAGAAACTATATAAAAAGTGCTGATGTTTATCAAGAAAAATACAATAAGTTACTACAGAATGCACTTAAACAATTAAACAATCTAGATAGAAATAGTGTCATTACACAAGTTTTTATTAAAGAATTCAAGGAAGAAATAATTAAATCTCAGCCTAAAGTCAATAAACTTATGCAAAAACATAAAGAACGTGGGAGCATGCTATTGCAGCTAGTAGATTTCCTGCAAGAAAATAGAGATAAATGGTCATTTGAAAATGATGAACTAGCTATGGAAAATGATGTTATGATTAATAAATATAGTGAATTACTTGAAACAGCAACTAAGATTGAAGATGAGCTTGAATCATTAGCAAAGGAATTATTAAAGGTAGATGTAGACGACTAACCAAAATTCATTTTTAAACACTATTCTTTATGTGCAAAAGTTTTACCAAGATAAACCTCACGAACCTCTGAGCTACCGATTACTTCAGAAGGTTTGCCTTCCATTAGAATTTTGCCATCATATATAATATAGGCTCTGTCAACTATATCCAATGTATCACGAACATTATGATCGGTAATTAAAATGCCAATATCCCTATCTTTTAAATGATGTACTAAATTTTTAATATCACCAACAGCAATTGGATCAATGCCAGCTAAAGGCTCATCAAGCATCATAAATTTTGGATCAATAGCCAAAGCCCTAGCTATTTCAACTCTTCTTCGCTCACCTCCAGACAAGGCTATTGAAGGTTTATCTTTTAAATGTGAAATAGAAAATTCATCCATTAGTTTTTCACATTTTTCTACAATAATTTGTTTATCCTTGTGGACAATTTCTAAAATAGCAGTGATGTTTTCTTTCACTGTTAAACCGCGAAAAATTGATGATTCTTGTGGTAAATAACCAAGCCCTAGACGGGATCGTAAATAGATAGGTAATTTAGTAATATTTTGTTCATTTAAGAATAATTCTCCCATATCGGCTTTAATTAAACCAATAAGAATACTAAAGCAAGTAGTTTTACCAGCACCATTAGGGCCAAATAAACCAACAGCTTCTCCTTGCTCTAGGGATAAAGATATATCCCGCAAAACAGGTTTTTGATCGTAAAATTTGGAAATATTCTTAGCTACTAACTTATTTTGCATTGTTTTTTTCTTCTGTTACTGATTTCAGATTAGTTAAATATATCATCTGATCGGTTTTTAATATAGAATCTTTATCTTTAATTTGCACATTACCTCTTAATATTAACTTATTTTCTCCAACTAAATATTCCCCTTCATTAGCTATTAATACTCCTTCACCACAATTTTTTATTGCAGTTATTTTTTCAGGAAATATTATTTTATCTATTGTTGAACGTTTTTTATCCGTTTGTTTATAATAAATAGTAATTATTGTAGTTTTAATTTTGATATCTTCAAATGTAACTATAACAGACCCCTTAAATATAGCAGAGGAATTTTCTTTGTTAACAATTAATTTATCAGAATTAATCAGAATATCTGAATTTCCTAAGCTAACTGTGGCAAATACATGAGTAATATTTATACAAATAAAACATATCATTACAAAAAGCTTTAGCTTTGAGGTGATCCAGAAATTTTTTTTATGAAAGACTGGATTGCCATACAAAACAAGTTTGTTTAGAGATGACGGTTCTGGTATGTAAATACCTTTAAAAATCAGAGATTTTAAATTGTGAGACAACATTACCTTCAAACTGTATAATTTTCTTTTCATCTTCTATATGAAATTTATCTGCTGCAATTGATGAATTTTTATAATTAGCTTTTACTGGCACATTACTAAAAGCTTCTCTATTATCTAAATTAACTGTTATTTCTTCGCTTCTAAAAACTAAATCTTCAAAATTGATTCTTACATTATCTATTAAAGTAATAAATTTTGATTCCTCATCTAAAATTCCTGTTTTTGCTTTTACGTTTAGAGTATCATTATTTATTTTATAAACAGCATCAACACCATCCATTTCATATTTTTGCTCAGCAATTTTTTTGATATTATCTGCAAAAACTTTATATGGTGAAAAATCCTTAGTAATGCCATGAAAAGCTAATTTATCTATTTTTAAATCATAATTTTTATCTTTACTAGCTAATTTTGACTTATTATTAATTTCTGTTAGATTGGTTAATTTTGTGTCTTCATTGTTAATACCATTATTTGAGAGTTTTAGAATAATAATAAAGAAAATAAGACAACTACTTAAAAGCAATAAGTATTTGATGATTCGTAATTTGGTTTTTCTTTTTGTTAAATTCATTACTTACTCTATCCCATTTCTGAGGATATCATGAATATGTATAATACCAATAACTTCATTGATGTCATTAATTACAGGTAACGCTGTAATTGCTTTGTTATTCATAATATGCAATGCCTCTGTTGCTAATTTTTCTTTGGTTATTGCAACTGGATTTTTAGTCATTACATCTATGGCTTTTATCTTGTTTAAATCATCGTTGATATGACGCCTAACATCACCATCAGTTACAATACCTATTAATTTATTATTATCATCAATAACTATAGCACATCCTAAGCTCTTTTCAGTAATGATAATTATTACCTCAGAAAATAAATTATGTTGTTTAACTAAAGGTAACTTATCACCATTATACATTAATTCATGGATTTTTACAAGATTTTTCCCAATCTTACCCCCTGGATGAAACTCTTTGAAATCATCTTGTAAGAAGCCTTTTGACTCGTGAAGAGCTACCATTAATGCATCTCCCAAAGCTAGGCACATCAATGTTGAAGTAGTTGGAGCAGCAACTATAGAGGCTTCCGTGCTTGCTGGTATAGATAATAAATAAGTACTATTTACAGCTAAAGTGGAATTATTATTCATAGTCATTGCTACTATAGGAATATCGTATCTTTTACAATAATTAATAGTATCAGATAGTTCTTTAGTTTCTCCTGAATTAGATAACATAAGCACAATATCTGATTTAGTAATCATTCCTAAGTCCCCATGGCTTGCTTCACCTGGGTGAATAAAAAATGCTGGTGTACCAGTGGAAGCTAGACTTGCAGCTATTTTTTTTGCAATATGACCGCTTTTACCCATACCAATACAGATAACTCGCCCTTTTATTCTAAGAATATGATCTATTACTTTACTAAAATCAGCAGGGATATTTGTGGCCAGCTTTTGCAAAGCGTCTGATTCCTTAAGAATCACTTTGCTGGCAATTTCTTGATAATTCATCTTTTTTCTTATAAATATTAACTATTATAGGCAAAAATATCTATATCATTCCAACCTATTAAATCTAGATTAATTCTTGTTGGAAGGAAAGCAAATAGTTTATGAGCAATCTCACTACGATTTTCAGTAATTAAACGTTCAATCAATATTGCCCGAAGACTATGCAGATAAATTACATCTTTAGCAGCATATTCTTTTTGTTCTTTTGAAAGTTCAAGTTGTCCCCAGTAAGAAGTTTGTTGTTGTTTTGATAAATTAACTCCCAATAATTCACGGCATAACTCCTTTAGGCTATGATGATCCGTATAGGTTCTTACTAATTTTGAAGCTATTTTTGTGCAGAAAATATTCTCAAGATCAATATCTAAATACTTCTTGATCATTGCTAAGTCAAAGCGGGCGTAATGAAAAATCTTCCCTCTATTTTGATCAAGTAATATTTTCTTTAAATTTGGTGCTGTATAATTACCATCAATAAATTGTACTATGTATGCATTACCATCACCATTGCTAAATTGTAATAGACATAATCTATCACGGTGTAAATGTAATCCCATAGACTCACAATCAATAGCCAAGTCCCCAGGAAGGTGAAAATCTCCTGGCACATCATTTTGAAAAATAACGACTTTAATAACACCCTCCAATTTTTAAATATATAGTTTTCATAATAATCCTTATTCATTGTTTAAGTTTTTTGTTTCCAGTTGCTGATCTACTGCTAAATCCTTTACCATAAATACTTGCTCATTAGGTTTAGCTAAACCTAAAACATTACGTGCCTTTTCATCAAGTAAATCTTTATCTAATGAATTTGGTCTAAGTAATCTTGTTCTGTTTTCTATCTCCAATCTTTCAGCTCTTAACATCTCTAAAGTCTTATGAGACCTTTCTAATTCTGCTTGTAATTTAAAATAAGATATTATTCCCCTGCTGCCATAGATTGAATGAAATAGAAAATAAAGTAATATCACAAACAGTAAAATATTCACTGCTGATTTTTTGATTACGGTAACTGATTTATAATCTCTATATTCCATTATTTTCAGTCTATTAATTAGAGCAACTTAATATTATATTAAATTAGAAATAATTTAGATGCAAATAAATTAAAAGGGTAGGAGCAGTTAATATAATACTATCACACCTATCTAACATTCCTCCATGCCCTGGTATAATACTACCACTATCTTTTAATTTAAATTTACGTTTAAAAATTGATATAAATAAATCACTCATTTGAGCTATACTACCAAGGACTATAGAGTATAAAGATAATCTAATTATAGTCAAGTCAAAAAGGTCAAAAACGTCATATTCTGGGAGATAATTTCTAAGCAAATAAAATATAAGAGGTACTAAGGCAGCAGAACTAACGCCAATAATAAAACCGCTTATTGTTTTATTAGGACTTAAAACTGGAGTTATTTTTGTACCACCGATTAATTTACCACCAAACATAGCCATAGTATCAACTATGCTAATTATCATAAAATAAGAAAATAATAGCCATCTTGAATATGAATTAGCAATTATTAATAAGCATATTATTGGAATTGGGATAATTATTAAGCCAAGTAAGGTATAGGGTAAATTTTTCTTGGTCATATTGTACCATTCAGCTAAGCAAAGTGCCGCTACAAAAATAGCTATACCATGGAATAATGGTTGATATATTAAAGTAACAATTATTAAAATAAGGAACATTATTATTCCCGACAAAAATCTGAGTTTCATTATTTATTATTTTGATTTAAATATTTACACTTAAGTTCTTTTACCAAAACGCCGCTTTCTTTGAGAGTAATCTTTAATTGCCAAAACTAAGTCATTTTTATTAAAATCAGGCCAACATTTTTCTAGAAAATAGAATTCTGCATAAGCTGATTGCCATAGTAAAAAATTACTAATTCTATAGACTCCACTAGGACGAATTAATAAATCAACATCTGGCATGTCTGGATCATAAAGAAATTTTTCATAAATCTCTTCAGTAACAGTTGTTACACCAGAATTAATCATTTTTTGACAAGCTGTAACTAATTCTTCTCGACCGCCATAACTCAAAGCAACACAGACAGTGATTTTATTGTTATTTTTAGTAAGCTCAATTACATCTTTTATATTTTGTTTTAAGTCATTATTTAATTTGCTTAAATTACCTATTACTTTAAGTCTTACACCATATTTTTGTAAGGTGTTTATTTCTGTTTTTATATACTGACTCAGTAATTTTAATAAAATTGTAACTTCATTATCAGAACGATTCCAGTTTTCAGAAGAAAAAGCATAAACAGTAAAATAAGGAATATTTAATTTTATCAACTCAGGCAGTAAGTTTTTCATTGCCTCAGCTCCTTTCTGATGCCCTTTATCCCTACTTAAGGAATTAGATTTTGCCCATCTGGCATTACCATCCATGATTATTGCTAAATGCTGTATGTTATGTTCCATATTAACCTGTTATATTTTTGGTATTGTTATTTTTACCATTAATCCTCCTAAATTTGTGCTATCTTCTAATGTTATATTTCCGTTATTATTATTAATAATTTCCTTAGTTATAGTAAGTCCCAAACCTACGCTAGAGGAATCATCAAGTTTTCTAGATTCATCACCACGATAAAATGGGTCAAATAGCTTATCTTTATCACTATCTTTTATGCCTTTACCATTATCTTCTATAGTTATGACACATTGTTTATTTTCACTATATAAAGATAATCTAATTTCGTTTGCATGTTTTTTAGCATTTTCCAAGAGATTACCAATTGCTCTTTTAAATGAACGAGGTTTTAACTTGGTTTTAAACTCTCCTCTAGCAAAATTGCTAGTTATATTAACATGATTCCAATTTGTTGCAATATATTCTTTGAGCCATGAGCTTAATTCTAGTTCTGTGCTAGCTTCACCTTGCTCACCTCGAACAAAGTCAAGATAAGCATTTAACATATATTGCATGGTTTCAATATCATGTTTTAATTCTTCTTTTTCTTCATTATCTTCCATTAACTCTACTTGTAATTTCATCCGAGTAAGAGGTGTACGTAAGTCATGAGAAATCATCGCTAGCATTTGAGTTCGTCTTAATGCTTGACGTTGTATTCTATCTTTCATTTTAAGTAGTGCAAGTCCAGCTAGACGGATTTCTTTAGCTCCAGATGGTTTGAAATTAGCATATTTTTTACCACTACCGTAATTATCTGCGGCTCTGGCCAAAGCTAAAATAGATTTAATTTGATTTTTAGAAAAAATTAACGATACTGCAAGCAATATTATAGTTAAAAATAACATCCATAATACAAAAATAAAAGTAGTTGGGTTTAGTAAAATTTTTGCAGGTAAAGTAATTACTAATAAATCTTGGTTAAGTTGAATGGCAACTTTAATTTGGTTATTTTCTTTTTCAGATACTAATAGTGGATAATTTAAATTTTGATTTAGGATATTTTGAAAAATTTCTAACTCTGCACCCAAATTAGCAGTATTTTTTGGTAGACTAGTATTTTTTAGATAAATATATGATAAATTTAAATAAGTTTGGTTCGATTTTGGTAAATTATCATTTTCTATATTGTTAATTAAGCCAGCGATTTCTTTAGAAATAAAATTACTGCTATGTTGAGAAACATTATACCAATGGCGCTTATAAAATAAGTTTATTGCAGTAAATTGTCCAATCAAAGTAGGGATGATAATTATTAATGTAAAACGCATTAATAATGTTTTTGGAAAAAGTTGTTTAATAAATTTACTAAGTGTAAAGAACATAACCCTGGTTGCGAATAGTTTTTAAGAATTTGGGATTTTTTGCATCTATTTCAATTTTATTACGTAATCTCACTATTTGTACATCAACTGAACGAATATTTAATTTGCCCATTTTATCCGATAATTTTTCTCTTGAAATTACGGTTTCAGGACTTTCTATTAGTATTTCTAATAATTTTTGTTCGGTTGAACTTAATTTAATCCGTTTATCATTTTTGACAAAATCCTTACTATTTAAATCATAATAACTATTGCCGAACCTGACTAGGTTTTGTTCTTTTTTATAACGTTTATGAGTATTAATTAAGTTGTGGATACGTAGTAATAACTCTTTTGGTTCAAAAGGTTTAGTTACATAATCATTAGCCCCAGCTTCTAATCCTTCGATTTTATGTTCTGGTTCAGATAGAGCAGTAAGCATTATAATAGGTAATGTTTGACCACTTGATTTAATATTCTTGGCAAATTCAATCCCAGTAATTTCTGGCATCATGACATCAAGAATGATTAAATCAACACTAAAATTTTTCAGAAGATCAATACTTTCTTTTGCTGAAGTTGCTGTAGAAACTAAAAAATTATTTTGTTGTAAAAATTTCTTCAAAAGTTTTAATATTCTGTTATCATCATCTACAATTAAAATATGTGATTTATCAGTAGGGGTTTTATTTAAGTTTTGTATCATAGAAACTAATATATATAAAATATGACTTCAAAATTATAACTTAAAATAATATAAATGAAAATGATAACTAAGTTAACAAAAAAATTATCAGAATATATTTGGCTTAATGGTGAATTTGTCAAACATGATGAAGCTATGATTCATGTGCTTACTCATAGCTTGCATTATAGTGGTGCAGTGTATGAAGGGGCAAGAGCTTATAATGGCAAAGTGTTTTTATTGCAAGAACATATTGAAAGATTATTTGCCTCAGCAAAAGCGATGAAATTAAATATTAATTATTCAGTAGCAGATATCATGCAAATAACAGATGATGTTTTGACTAAGAATAATTTAAGCAATGCTTATATCAGACCGCTTGTATGGCGTGGGGATGAATCTATTAATATCTTTAATGAAAAATTAAAAACTAATATTATGATTGCAGCGGTTGATTCTAAGCCAGAATTTAATAATGGATTCAAATTAAATATAAGTCCTTGGCGAAAAATACCACCACAAAGCTTTCCCCTTCAATGTAAATCTTCTTCGCAATATGCTTTAGCTACAGTAAATAATAACGCAGCAATGTCCCAAGGGTTTGATGATTCAATATCTTTAGATATTGATGACTATATTGCTGAATGTAGTGTATCTAATATATTTTTTGCTAAGGACAAACAAATTGTTACGCCTAAAGCTGATAAATTTTTTAACGGATTAACTAGACAAGCAGTAATTAAAATGACAAAAAATTTAGGGTTTGAAGTTATTGAAACTAGATTAAAACTCCAGGACATTAATAAATTTGATTGTTGTTTTCTAACAGGAACTGCTAAAGAAATAACTGGTGTTAGTTTGATTGATTGTGGTGAGCAAAAAATTAATTTTGCTAATGATCAGCTGACTAAAGACTTACAAAAGGAATTTGCTAAAATGGTAGGAAGATAAATGATATAATGAGGAGTAAGTTATGACTAGCAAAAATAATATGTTTAAAGGGATAATCACTGCACTAATTACCCCATTAGATAATGGGAAAATAGATTATGATGCAGCTTTAAATTTGCTCAAATTACAAATAGAAAATAAAATATTATCAATTGTTGTTGGAGGATCTACAGGGGAGGGTAGTTTATTACTAGAAAAAGAATATTATGATTTAATCAAATTTTGTAAGCAAAATAGTGCTAATAACTTAAATATTATTGCAGGAATTGGAGGACAATCGACTAATAGTGCAGTAAATAGGGCAATAGCAGCAGCAGATTTTGGTGCAGATGGTATTATGTGTAGTATTCCTGCTTATATTAAACCAACACAGGAGGGTATATATCAACATTTCAAAGCTATTCATGATAATTGTTCTTTGCCAATAATGTTATACTCTCATCCAGGCAGGGCAGGCGTTGATATGGATGATAATACCATTTTAAAATTAGCAAATTTAGAACGGGTTATTGCTTTTAAAGATGCAGGTAGTGAAATTAGTAGAGCTACCAGGATAAGAGCAAAAGCCAAATCTGATTTTAATTTGTTATCTGGAGATGACCTTAATTTCTTAAGTTATATTGCAAATGGCGGAGTTGGTTTAGTTTCTGTGCTGGCAAATATTAAACCCGCAATTTTTCAGACTATGTATAATCATTGCCTGCAAGGAAATTTCTTTGAAGCTTTTAAATTACAAAGTTCATTGCAAGATTTATATCAAGCATTAGCTAAAGAAACTAATCCTATAGGTATAAAATATGCTGCTGCTACTCTTGGTTTGTGTAATAACGAATTACGTCTGCCACTAACCCCTTTGGCTCAAGAATATCGTCAGGCAATTGATAGTTTGTTAAAGTAAATAATATAAATGATACTAAAGATGGCGGAATATAAAAAAATAATTGCAACCAATAAGAAAGCAGCTTTCAATTACTTCATAGAAAATCGTATGGAAGCTGGTATTGTTTTAACTGGTAGCGAAGTTAAGTCAAGCCGCAATGGTAAGGTTAATTTAGTTGATTCCCATGCAGCAATGGCAGGTGATGAGTTATATTTATATAATTGCCACATAGCAGAATATGAACAAGCAAATCGTTTTAATCATGCAACCAGGAGACCAAGAAAATTGTTGCTTCATAAGGGGGAAATTAAAAAAATAGTTGGTAAGATTAAATTAAAAGGGTACACTTTAATAGCATTGTCATTTTATTTTAATAAAAAAAATATGATTAAAGTTGAACTAGGGCTAGCTAAAGGTAAGAAATTACATGATAAACGACAGACAATTAAAGAAAGAGATTGGAAAAAAGAACAAGGTAGAGCAGTGCGGAATAAAGTATGAGTAATAAATTATGAGTGTTAGCCCAGACTATATTATTGAGCGTAAAAGAAATAAACAGTTACTTACTAAATGGAAGTTATTTGCCCTTTTTTTAGTATTATCATTATTATATTTTGTTATAGAAGATTCTGAGGAAAAACCTGGGGTCGTTACTCCATATAGCAAAACTAAAGATTATATAGCAAGAATTAATATTGAAGAAATTATTTTTGAAAATTTTAAAAGACAAGAAAAATTACAAGATATTCTTGAGGATGATGCTATTAAAGCAGTAATTATTCATGTTAATTCTCCTGGGGGAACGGTAGTTGGTTCTGAAATGCTGTATAATTCAATTAAAAAAATTGCTAAAGAAAAGCCTGTAGTTGTAGTGATGGGATCAGTAGCAGCTTCTGGAGGATACCTTATATCACTTGGAGCTGATTACATTATTTGTCATAATGGTACAATTACAGGGTCTATTGGAGTATTAATACAATCAGCAGAAATTACCGAGCTTGCAGAAAAACTTGGTATAAAATTTCATAATTTCAAATCAGGGGAATTAAAAGCTATGCCGAACTATGCTGAAAAATTGACCGATGAGGCAAAGGAAGCTGTTATGGATAATATTTTTGATACTTATGATTATTTTATCCAGCAAGTATCTTTGCAGCGAAAATTAGATATTAAGAATGTACGAAAAATAGCAGATGGTAGGGTTTATTCTGCAAGACAAGCTTTAAAATTAAAGCTAGTGGATGCTATAGGTAATGAAGATGATGCTATAGAATGGTTACAGAAAAAAAAGGGAATTAGTGAGGATCTAAAAGTAAAAGATTATAAATTATCAGGCAAAAATAAGTTTATAGATACTATTTTAGAAGATTTAGATACTAAGATTTCAAATGTAATTATGAATAAGTTTCAAAAAATACAATTAATGTTAATGAATTAAAATTGTAATATGGCGACAAAATCAGATTTAATAAATAAATTAGCAAAAAAGCTTGATTATCTCTCAAAGGCAGATATTACAAGTTCTGTTGATAATATCTTTGATTATTTACAAGAAGAACTAACGAAAGGGAATCGTGTAGAGATTAGAGGATTTGGAAGCTTATCTATACGTGATCGTAAGTATGCAGGTAAGGATGAATATTATAAAACAATATATTATCGAATGTCAAAAAATATTCAGGATAATTTAAAGTAAAATTATATTTTAGGATAAAAGCTATGGATACAAGCTTTATAGGGGAAATTAGCCGGGAAGCAGTTTATGTATTAATCATGATGTCCAGTCCTATTTTGGTAATAGCTTTAGTAGTTGGTTTGCTCATATCTTTATTTCAGGCACTAACGCAAATTCAAGAAACAACTTTAACATTTGTGCCAAAAATCATTGCAGTTTATTTTGGAATGATTATTATTCTTCCTTATATGTTTTCCAAATTAAAAATATTTATGGATCACATAGTACAACATATTGTAGTTTAATTATAATTTAATTAATAGTTTATTATGGAACTTACAGCTTTTCGGCAGAAATATAATTATGCCAAATCAACTCCTGTGATGCGTCAATATTTAGACATTAAATTTGCTAATATTGATTGTTTAGTACTTTTTCGTATTGGTGATTTTTACGAATTATTTTATGAAGATGCCATAACGGCTAGCAGAGTATTAGACATTGCCCTAACTAAGAGAGGTAAAACTGCTGATACTGACATTGCTATGTGTGGTGTGCCACATCATGCGTTAGAGAATTATTTAAATAAATTATTAGAAGAAGGTTTTAAAGTAGCTATTTGTGATCAATTAGAGACACCTGAAGAAGCAAAAAAAAGAGGTGGCTATAAGGCAATAGTACAGCGTAATGTCACTAGAATTATCACTCCTGGAACTATTATTGAGGAATCTTTGCTTACTTCAGGAGAGCCTAATTATTTAGCAAGTTTAGTGATTGATAAGAAACAAGCAGCAATTTGTTATGTTGATTTATCAACTTCAGAAATCTTTGTAATTTCTATACCAGAGCATGAAATTATTAATGAGCTTGGTAGGTTAAGTCCAAAGGAGATTTTATTAAGTGATAAATATAGAGCAGCTGATTTAAGCAATAATATTAGACAAAATTTGCGGCAAAACATTTCCTTTCAAGTTGATAGTATGTTTGTAGTTAGCAAATGTGAAAAGATTATTTTAGATTATTATTCCATAAACTCTACAAATGCTATTGGTGAATTAAGCAAATTACAAAAAGTAGCTATTGGTAACATTATAGAATATTTGACTCTAACGCAAAAAAGTTTTTTACCAAAATTACCCCTACCTAAGATTATTCAACATAATAAATTTATGAATATTGATCAAACAACTAGGAGTAACTTAGAAATAAATAAGACTCTAAAGGGTAAAATACAAGGTAGTTTATTTGGTTTAGTTGATAAAACTATGACAAAGGCAGGTAGCCGTTTATTATATAATTTTTTAACAACGCCAATTATTGATAGGCAAACTATCAATACTAGATTAGGATTAACTGAATTTTTTTACAATAACTTAGATTTTACAAAAAAAATTAGATTAATTATTAAAAATACTACTGATTTAAAACGTTGTCTTACTAAGCTTAACATGAAAAGAGCAACAGCTAGAGATTTGCTCAGTGTTAAATATACTGTTGATTTAGCTGGTTGTATTTATAATGAATTTACGACAAACTTTGCGGATAAAATGCCTAGCTATTTAGGGAAATTATTAAACTACATGCAAGGCGGAGAAGAAATATCAGAGTTAATTACATATGCTATTTGTGAAGATGCTCCAGAGAATTTAACAGAAGGTGGTATTATCAAGCATAGTTTCAACGAAAGAGTTAAAGAATTACATGAACTGATCAATAATAATCGCAGCCACATCAATGCTTTAAGAGATAAATACCGCAGCGAAACTGGTATTGAGAATTTAAAAATAACAACTAATAATGTACTTGGTTTATTTATTGACATTACTAGTAAAAATAGCAGTAAAATGGAGGATGATAAATTTATCCATCGTCAAACTACAGCAAATTCGATGCGTTATACTACTGAAGAATTAAAAGAGTTAGAAACTAATATTCAAGATGCTAAAGTTGAAGTAGTAGCGTTGGAAAAAGAAATTTTTTATGACATATGCAAGCAAATATTAAAATATCAGGATCAGTTAATATTACTGGCCTCAAGTCTGAGTCGTTTAGATGTTTTTATGAATCTCGCTATAATTGCTAGTGAATATGAATATGTAAAGCCTGAAATTACTGATGATATGTGTTTTGCAATAGTAGGGGGGCGTCATCCAATTGTCGAGAATGCTTTAAAGAAAGAAGCAAATAGCTTTATTGCTAATAATTGTAATATGTCAGCTGATGATCGTATTTGGTTAATTACAGGGCCTAATATGGCAGGAAAAAGTACTTTTCTGCGGCAAAATGCTTTAATAGCAATTCTTGCTCACATTGGTAGTTTTGTTCCAGCTAAAAGTGCTAAAATCGGCATTGTTGATAAAATTTTCAGCCGTATTGGGGCAGGGGATAATTTAGCTAGTGGTCAGTCGACATTTATGGTTGAAATGTTAGAAACTTCTGCGATATTAAATCAATCTACAAATAGATCATTAATTATTTTAGATGAAGTTGGCAGAGGCACTGCGACCTATGATGGCGTTGCTATTGCTTGGTCAGTTCTTGAGCATATTCATGATAAATTACGTTGTCGCTGTTTATTTGCAACCCACTATCATGAATTAACTTCTATGGAAGATATTATGCCAGCTTTGACAAATTATACTATTGCTGTTGATGAAAGCGAGAATACGGTATTATTCTTACATAAAATAATTAAAGGTGTAACTGCCAGATCATATGGGGTGCATGTTGCAGAGCTTGCAGGATTGCCTAAATCTGTGATTCGTAGAGCAAATGAACTGCTGAAAAAGCTTGAAACTCAAAGCGTAAAACAACAGAAAAAAATTATGAAAACTGAATCAAATAATATGAGTCTATTTAATTTGTAATATACCCAAGGCGGATGAAAAACCTGTTTTTTTAAGAAAACAAATTGAGGTAGTATCAAATTTAAAAACTCTTGCCTATTTTAGTGATAAGTAAGCGTTTTTTAATAAAGATAATAACTTAATTTTCGAACTTAAAAATCTGGTTTTTGATTCGTCTTGGGTATATAGTAATTTCACTTGAAAAATGAATATAAATATGGGATTTTCAATGAAAAAATGAAATATCCAATAATATTCA
>JABSSF010000038.1 GCA_013214485.1 Rickettsiaceae bacterium
ATGAGGAGGAAGAGGACAGCGATTATGAGGATGATTGTTGTAGTGATAGCGATGCAAGTGTCGATGGGGAAGATGGGGAAGACGGGGACTATTAGATGTAGAATAAGGGTTAGTAATCATATGTATTTCAGTCAAAACACATCATAGAAGACGAGGAACAAAAAAGAACAAAAACACAACAAAAGTACAAAATGTGTTTAAAAGATGATATGCAATTATTATTACAATAGTTAATTCAGCATTAAAAATAATATTAGTTTTCTTCTCAGGAATATTAATTCATATTGTCCAAAAATATCTCCCATAGCTACAACATTATGCATATCAAACAATCTTTCATTGCATGAATAATTTTCTTTTGTGTTATACTCAGGGTTATAATAATTATCATTATTATAACTACTATCACGATCATCGTAATAATCATAATAAATCATATTATCAATATAATTCATCATGACTACTTTAACAATTGGTTGCTTTAGTGTTTTTGGCTCTTTTATATCATTAACTTCTAGCTCTACAGCTTTTTCTATATCATAATATTTTATTTTTTTCTTTTTAATATCTTTACTTTGCTGTAGATTATAATTCTTGCCAGGCATCATGTCAGCCATTTCTTCATAACTTTTGCCATAATCAATTTCATCATCTTCATTTTCAGATTTAACATCTATAGATTATGGTGAACTTTTATTATTAGGTAGCTTGTTCTTGACTGGATTATTGGTATTAATTTTTTTTTCATCATCTCCTGATGAGATCTTATTACTAGATAATTTTTTCTTAACTGGTTTTTTTACTTTAACCTGTTTTTTGTCCTCAACAACTTTTTCTTCATTATCAAAATTAAAACTAACATCTCCATTTTTATTTTTAGTTTCAGATTCTTTAGTATCTGTAATTATTATCTTACTACTTATAGAATAAGGAATATTCTGATGCTCGTTATTTATTTTTTCATCAGCTAAATAATTATTGAAACTAATCTTATCCATTATATGTAACTTATTAATTTGGTTACATTGAATAACTTCTGATATTTGACTAACTGTGAAATCATTTGCTATAGTTTTAAATATAACAATATTTCTAAGTTCTGGGGATGTTATGGTAATATTATACTGCTTATTTAACCATTTTACAGTATCTCTTTTATATCCTTTTGTTTCATTGTTAAACATTACAATTTCAGTATTTGTATCAAGACTATAATTCTTTACTGTATTTATTATAGTTTTTACTTTTTTATCATCTGAAATTGCTTCAATATTTTTCTGAAAAGGCTTTGGTATGACACCTAGAACTTTTCTCAGTTCATCTTCATCATCATAATATTCATATATTACACTGTAAGCCATAGCATTATTGCTTTTTCAACACCTTTATACCCAAAGTTGATATTAAACCACCTTTAAAAAAAAGCAAGCTAATTTTCCTAAGATTTAGTATTGTATCTACACAGTATTAAGATGTGATATATAATCAATTAAATTGAAAAAAGAGAGAGAAAATAAGCAACCATTCCAGTAATTAAGTTATTAATTCAAGTAATAAAATTTATTAGAGCAAAAAATATAGGAGGTTCTTTTTTACTACATGTGATATTATTGGAAAATACACAAATTTCTTATCCGTTGGTTCGCATTAATAATACTAAAAAGGGATAAAAATGAACATAAAACCTAAAAATAAAACCACAGAAACTATGGATCTAATTAGACAATTTGAATATCTAAGAGATCTACCTGGATATTTTTTTGTTAAAAATTCTAACTCTTATTACCAAAGTGTTAGCGAAGATTTTGCTCACGCTTTAGGATGGAATTCTATTAGCCAAGCAATAGGTAAATCTGATTACAACATACCGTCTGGAGCATCAGAACTTGCAAAAGAATTCATTAATATAGACCAAAAAATTATTAATTCTAATAAACCAGGAATTATAATACAAATGTTTCATTCCGCATGTGGTTTTAAATCATTTTTATCTCAAAAAAAACCAATTCATGACAATACAGGTAAAGCAATTGGAATCATTTGCAACGGTACTGATATAACAAAATTGGTACTTAAAGAATATGGTTACTTAAACCAGTTAGATAGAAAATTTATAACTAATTTAAAACCTAAACAATATATATTAACACCTGAATTTTCTCCTCTACCTATATCACAACGTCAACAAGAATGCCTGTCTTGGTTTATCAGAGGAAAAACTGCCAAAGAAATTGCTCTTATACTTGGAATATCTTATCGTACTGTAGAAATTCATATTCAAACAATTAAACATAGACTTGGATGTCAAAATAAATCTCAGCTAATAGAAAAAGCTATAGATAGTGGATTTTTATTTCATGTTCCTGAAATTATGCTTGGGTTAAATATACCCAAAATGAATAGAAAATAACCTAAGACTCCTACTACTATTTTATTACGTATTAAATTCAACAAAAAACGTAGCCCCTTTATTTTCTTCACTTTCAGCCGAGACCTTTCCTTTATGTAATTTGACTATTTCTTTTACAACAGCAAGACCAATACCTTTTCCTGTTATAACAGATTTATTTTTAGAACCTATAGTGAAAGCGGCAAATATATCATATAACTCGTTTTTAGGAATACCCATACCTTGATCACTCACAGTAAATAATATCTTATTAGTCTTGTAATCCTTTGTTAAATTTATATTTATTTCTCCATCATCTGTATATTGAATAGCATTAATAATTATATTATCAATAACTTTTGTCATATATCTCTTATCACAAGGAAACACTATGTTATCTTCAATATCTAAATAGAATTGTAATGATTCTTTTTTTTCTTCATTCAAATAAATTTTCTGACAAAATTTTACCCTTTTATAAACTAGCTCCCCTAAATTAACATTTTCTAGATTTAACTGATAATTTCCTATAGTAAGTTTGGATAAATCAGTTAAATTATCAATATATGCTTTTAATTCATCACCACTATTATCTATTTCTAATAAATATTTATAAATAGATTCCCTGCTTAATTTATCAAAATTTTTATCAAGAAATCTAATCAAACTATCAATTTTTACTAATGGCATATCTGATAATATTGGTAAATTATATAAAAATTCACTTTTAATATTTTCATTTTTCTTAATTTCAGATTCCATGTCTGCTATTTTTTGATTGAAATATACATTTTTTTCTTTGGAAATTTCAAATTCCTCTTGATCTGGTTTTACAAAAACTAGCAAGGCACTAGAACTAAGTAATAATGTGTACACCAATTGAAATTGTAAACTACCCATATTACCTGGTAAACTATCCACCCCCATATAGAGTTTAAAAAACTGAACACTTATAATAACACCAATAATAGTCATAAATAAAGCAACATACCAACGGCTAAGTAACCCTAAAATAATAATATTCATCATTAAAATCATTGCTTGGAAAGAATCAAAATCACTAATAATTACTTGAAAACTACTCACAACAATCAAAATGTAAAAAAGACTAAAATTCCATGCTACACCAATAAATTTATTGCTTTTAAGACTAGCTGGCCACATTGGACACGTTAAAAACATTGAAGAAAGAATTATTACTGAATGGAAGAATTTATCTAAAATATCAGCATGCATAGATCTAACTGTCTCTTCTATGGTAAACATCCCTGAATAAATTGCAGCAATAGAAAATAACGCAAATAATGGATAAGTTGCTTCACTTTCTGGTTTGTTTTTATAACAAAATTCGACAAAATTAAAATTTTTAATCTTATTTATCCGCTTTTGCCACTTATATTTCTTTTCTTTTTTAAGTTTTGCAAACCTACCACCATCTTTTAAGCCAACCCAGCCACCTGGTTGTTTTAAAAGATAGTGGCTACCAAATAATGCTACCAGATTAGCAAACATGCCAGGAATGGCACTGTCTATAGTGCTATTTTTAAAATATATTTGCCAAACTAAAGAAACAATAACACCAGACATAGCAGCAATAAAAAATGATTTGCTGCTACTACGAAAACCAAATATTGCCAGCAAAAATGGAATAGTAAGTACTGAATTATAAAATCCCATTGTCATCATCAATAAACCTAATATAGTTTTTGAATTTAAAGCTAAAATAAAGGCAAATATTCCAACGCAGCAAGAAAATATTTTTGATACAAGTAATTCATCTTTTATTTTAATAAATTTAAAATAACGACAAAAGTCATGAGAAAACATTACTGAAGATGAATTAATATATGAATCACTACTAGACATAATCATTGCCATTACTCCAGCTATAACAAAACCTTTAAAACCAGTGATAGAGTAATTATTAACTAGTGAAGAAAATAAGTTTTTTGGATCTAAACTAGAGTCAACCGTAAATAATAGTACTCCTGTCCAGCATATTAATAGATCTATTAATATACAAAAGATACCTGCTATTAAAAATGCTTTAGTTGCTTGATTGATATTTTTAGCCATTGAAACACGTTGAAATAATGCTGGATTCAAACGAGGTAACATAAAATAAAATAACAAGCTTATGTTAGAGAAAAACCTAGGGTGCTGATAGTCAAATACATTTTTATAATCAAACATAGGATTATCAGAAATTATCTTAAATACTAAATTATAATCATTGAAACTTTGCCAAATAGTAAAGGTTACTATAGGTATGACTACAGCAAAAACTAAAAATTGTAGTATATCAGTAAAAGTAACTGCTCTGATTCCTCCAAAAGTTGAATAAAATATTACTACTACTGCACTTATCAAAGTAGCATCAAAACTATTAATTCCAAATAGTAATCCCATTAAAGTACTAGAAACTTTGAACTGTATAGCCGTTATCCCAGCACAAACGAAAATACCTATAACAGCAATTATCAATCTAGAGTTTTTACCATACAAACTACCTATAGCTTCAGCAATTGATAGTTTACCTAAAAACTCTCCCATTCTTGGTACTAAAACATAACCGATAATAACAAAAACAAAAAAATCTCCAAGCAATGGAATAATAAAATGTAATCCATTTTTGTACGTTTCTGATAAAGAATAAGAAAAAAGACCTCCGCTTATCCAAGTAGCTATAATTGTAGCTGATAAGGCCATAGTAGAAAAATTTCTACCACCTAGAGCATATTGACTAATATTTGTAACTCCTCGACTTGATAGTATGCCAACTACTAGAGTTACAACTACAAAAATTACAAATATTACAATATCAAGATCAAATGCCATAAACACAAAACTTAATGAAAGTTAATAATTTGTGATTAAAAAATCACACAGGTTTCTAAACCATTTTAGAACATATTGCAACTATAATTTGTAAATTTATTTTAATATTAACCTCTATCCAAGTATAGAACTTGCAAAGGCTTACAGAAAATTTAAATAAATATAACTTAGCCAAGTTCTACAAAAAATTTAGAACCTTTGGTTTTATTATTTTCTACCCATATTTTTCCTTTATGTAATTTTATGATCTCATTAGCAACAGCAAGACCTACCCCTCTACCACCTGCTTGAGTTTTTGTTCTAGTACTAACAGTAAATGGCATAAAAATTTCTTTTAATTCATTTTCTGGGACACCTATACCTTGATCACTGACTGTAAATAATATCTTACCTGTTTTTTTATCTTTGCTTAAAACTATGTTGATTTCACCATCATTTGAATACTTAATAGCATTTATGACGATATTATCAATTACCTTTGTTATAAGTTCTTTGTCACAAGGGAATATTACTTCACTATTTGCATTAAGATATAAATTTAGTGATTCTTTTTTTGCATCGGTTAAATAAAGATTTTTACAAATTTCAATTCGTTTATAGATTAACTCTCCTAAATTCACATCTGCTATATCAAACTTACAATTTCCAGTCGTAAGTTTTGCTAAATCAGTAAGATTCCTAGTATAAGTTTTTAATCTTTCATTACAACTAACAACATCTTTGAAATATTTATGAAGATCTTCAAAATCTAAATTATTAAAATTCTTATATAACAATTCTACCAAACTTACAATTCCAGTTAATGGAGTATTGGATTCATGCGGAACATTACGAAATAATTCATTTTTAGTATCCTTAGTATTTTCCATTGTAAATTTTAAATTTGAGAGTTCTTGGTTACAATTATCGTTTTTGTCTTGAAAAGCTACAAATTCTTTTTGGTTTGGTCTTAAGAAAATGAGTAAAGCACTAGAGCTAAGCAATAATATGTACATTAGCTGAAATTTTATACTACCCATGCTACCTGGTAAAATATCAACTCCCATATAAAGTTTAAAAAACTGAACACTTATAATAATTCCAACTACTGTCATAAATAGTGATATATACCAACGGCTGATTAATCCTAAGATAATAATGTTCATCATTAAAATCATTGCTTGGAAAGCTCCAAATTTACTAATAATTAATTGAAAGCTAGTTACAAAAATTAAAATATAAAAAAGGCTCAAGTTCCATGTAACTCCTATAAATTTATGATTTTTAAGACTAGCTGGCCAAATTGGATAAGTTAAAAATATTGAAGAAAGAATTATAACCGAATGAAAAAATTTATCTAAAATATCAGCATGTGCTGATCTAATAGTTTCATCTATGGTAAACATTCCTGAATAAGTTGAAGCAATAGCAAATAAAGCAAATAGCGGATAGGTTACTTCACTAGGTGGTCTATTTTTCAAACAAAATCTTAGCAAATTAAACTCTTTAAGTTCTTGAATACGTCTTTGCCATTTCAATTTTTTTTCTGCTTGCAATTTAGCGGACATTCCACCATCTTTAATACCTACCCAGCCACCAGGCTGTTTTAATAAATAATGACTGCAAAATAAGCCTATAAGATTAGCAAGCATTGCAGGGATCATAGGATCTATACCTGTATCTGAAAAATTTACTCTCCACATTATAGAAATAAACATTGCTGAAAATGCTGCTATTAGAAATGATTTAGGACTACTACGAAAACAAAATACTGCAAGCAAAAATGGAATTGTAAGCACGGAATTATAAAAACCCAATGTCATCATTGCTAGGTCTAGTATGGTTGCAGGTTTCAATGCTAAAGCAAAGGCAATCACACCTACTAACACTGAAAAAAATCTAGATAAAAATAGCTCCCAATTTCTTGTAACTGTTTTAAAATAATTACAAACGTCGTGTGAGAACATTACTGAAGAAGAATTTATGTAAGAATCGCTTGTGGACATTATCATTGCCATAACTCCTGCGATAACTAACCCTTTGAATCCAGGGTTAGAATAACTATCCAACAAAAAAGGTATTAAATTATTTTTATTTAATCCAGATTCACTAGTAAATAATAACACCCCTAACCAACATAGTAAACCTTCTATTATAAAACATATGACTGCTGCAATTAAAAATGCTTTAATTGCCTGATTTATATTTTGTGCCATCGAAATCCTTTGAAATAGAGTAGGATTCATGTGCGGTAATATAAAAAATAAAAATATGCTTAAATTTTTAAAAAATCTAGGATTTTCATAATTAAATACTTCTTTGTAATTATATAACTTACTCCCAGATAAAACTGTAGTTATTGTATAAGTATCGTTAAAATTTTTCCATATCGCAAAAGTAACTATAGGAATAATTACAGCAAACGCACAAAATTGGATAATATCGGTAAAAGTTACTGCCCTTATGCCACCAAATGTTGAATAAAAAATTACCACCATAGCACTAATAAGTGTAGCATAGAAACTACTAATCCCAAATAGTATCTCCATAAAAACACCAGACACTCTAAATTGGATTGCTATAACTCCAGAACAGCTAATTATACCCATAATTGCGATTATTAACCTCGCATGTCTGCCATATAAATAATCCACCGCTTCTGCAATTGATAACTTACCTAAAAACTCTCCCATTCTTGGAATTAAAAAATATGCTAATAGGACAAATATAAAACTATCTCCCAGCATTGGAATTATAAAATGTAACCCATGACTATAAGTTTCTGATATACGGTTAAAGAAAACTCCACCACTCATCCAAGTAGCAATGATAGTCGCTGATAGTGTTATTGTAGAAAAATTTCTACCCCCTAGAGCAAATTGGCTTATATTTACTACCCCACGGCCAGATAATATACCTATTATTAAAGTAACAATTACAAAAATTATAAATATTGCAATATCAAGATTAAATACCATAAATTCAAAACTTAATGAAAATTAATAATTAACAATTTAAAAATACGCAGCTTTCTAAACTATTTTGTAATAGATTACAACTATAATTTGGGAAGTTTTTTGAAATATCAATCTAGAAGTAAGCGTAGAACCTATACTGAAGAGGATAAATTTTTTTAAGGTTTAAATGAAAAAAGACATACTCCCCAAATTTCAAGAAATATGCCCTTTAATAATAATAAGGAACATTAAAAGAATGCTCAACCTTAAGTATAAATTAAGTAAATAGGATAATCAAGAAATTAGAGAAAAAATTCAAAACTTAAACTCTGTCTCTTCTCTAACTAGGCAACAAAAACTGAAATACCGCTCCCTGCTTTTCATTATTTTTAACCCATATTTCTCCATTATGAGCTTCTATGATTTTTTGTACCAAGGCTAAGCCTATGCCTCTACCACCTGCTGGAGTTTTGGTTCTAGAACTTGTCGTAAACTTATTAAATATATTATGTAATTCATTTTCTGGAATACCTATCCCTTGATCTGTAATCTTAAACTGGATTTTATCATCTGCTTTCTTAAGGCTGATAGTAATTTCTTTCCCTTCTCCATACTTAACAGCATTACTTATTAAATTATCAATTGCTTGGATCATAAGATACTCATCCACATTTACCACAATATCATCTTCAACACAAACTTGAACTCTTGCTTTTTATCATCTGAGAAGATTTTTCTATACAAATATGGCCTATTTTTTACTAACTCACTTAAATTGACTTGTTTTTTCTCAAGCTCATAGGAAAGTGAAGTTAGTTTTGATAAATTCATTATGTTATATATATAGCTTTTTAAGCGATCTCCACTATTTACTATATTTTTTATTGAATCTTTTATTGTCTTCTTATTCAAACTATCATAACTAGAATATAGAGCATCACTTAATGACAAAATACCAGTTAGAGGAGCATTAGATTCATGTGGTATATTACGTAAAAACTCATCTTTCATATCTTGTAGTTTTGCTATTTCAATACTCATAAGATTAATTTTATCTCGTAAATATTTGTTTTTTTCTTTATATTGATTTTCTTTATTTGTGAAATAATTATCTAAGTAATCTATACCCGTAGATAAATTTTCAAACTCTCTTCTAAAATAATCTTTTTCTTTTTCTAAGCTAACTACCTTGTTTTCTAAACTATTTGCTCTTATCTTTGTTTCTTCAACTTCATCTTGATTACTTTTTAGAAAAGTAGCAGCAAATCCACCAACCATTAGAAGTATATAAAGCATTTTAAGTTTAAAATTATATATTTCTCCAGCGATCACTTCGCCGATAAATGATTCATACATAGAAAAAGATAACCACAAGCCTACTATAATCATGAAAAAAGCCATACGCCATCCAAGCAGTAGAGGTACAAGAGCAAAATGTATAGTCAAAACAATTAGTGATACATGCGAAAACTTACTTAGTAACACCAAAAAGCTACTAATTACTACGAGACTTAGAAATATTGACACATACCATATTATTCCTAAATATTTTTTCTTAAAATCTTCAGGTAATAATCCATGACAAAGAAATAACACTCCAATTACCAATACCAAGGATTGAATTATACTAATTAAATAAAGATGTTCCTGATATAAAATTTCATCAATTGATATTGTTATAATTAAAGTTAGAAAAACAGCAACAAAAAAATAAATGTAAGTTTTTGATGAATATGGTAATCTTTTGTTATAAAATTCAAGCAAATTAAATTCTTTTATATTATCAGATAAATTCTTTAAAAACTGACTAAAAGACTTTTTTTTTACGTCATCGCTTTTATTTTCTTCCTCATTTTTAACCCATCCTCCTGGTTCTCCTAGCAAGTAATGGGAAGATAGAAGAGTTATAAGATTAGCTAGAATACCAGGAAGTAAGCTATTAATTTCAGTAATAGGCTGGATATAGATTCTCCAAAATAATACTGTTAAAACAGCAGTAAATACACCAATTAAAAATGGTATCTGTGTAGTGCGAAATCCAAAAATAGCCATAATTAATGGTACTGTAACAACTGGTACATATAAATTAGCTGATAACAATAATAAATCTAAAAGATCTTTACTAACTAAAGCAAAAAATACCGCTACTATTCCTATAAATACAGTAAATAATCTTGATATGATTAATTCATTTTTTAATCTTATTCCTAAAAAACTACATATATCATGAGCAAATATTACAGCTCCAGCATTTAACCAAGAATCAGCAGTGGACATAATCATCGCCATTACACCTAATACCAATAATAGTTTTAGCTCAGGAAAAGAATAAGTATCGATTATATACACAATTAGATCATTTTGTTCAATATTTGGATTGTGAGCAAATATTACAAAACTAACAAAACAAACTGTAATGTATATTATTAAAGATATTAGTGAAGCTATTAGAAAAGAATATTTTATCTGCTTTATATCTCTTGCCATTAATATTCTTTGGAACGTTGTAGGACTCAAACCTGGAATAAGAAAACAAAAAAACAAAGATACAGAAGGTAATAATTTCGGAGAACTTAAATCTGTAAGTTGACGATAATCAAATAAAGGGTGCTGGGTTGCTGTTTTTATTAAATCAATATCACCAAATATTTTCCAAATAAATAATGCAAATACAGGTATAGATATGCCAAAAGTAATAAACTGAAACACATCAGTAAAAGCAACTGCTTTAACACCTCCAAAACAAGAATAAGTTACTACTACAATACTACTAATTATTATAGCATATACATTATTAATATTAAAAAAGTAACCAAATATCATTGAAAAAATAGTAACTTGTAATGCTACCAAACCACCTGCTACTGCTATAGATGCTATTGCAGTAATTATTCTTGCATATTTTCCATAATACATACCCATCGTTTCAGCAACTGAGAGGCTGCCAAAAAAATTCTTAAGACGTGGGGCTAATATAAAGCCAACTATTAATAAATTAAATGGATCTCCAAGCCTTGAAATTATAAACCATATTCCATCTTTATAAATTTGTGAAACTGTAACAACAAAGAAACTTCCTCCAATCCATGTAGCAACAATTGTTGAAGTTAAAGTTGCAGTATTAAAATTTCTATCACCTATCGCATATTGTTTAATATTCTTTATACCCCTACCATAATAAAGACCGACAACAAGATTTATAATCAGAAAACCAACAATAACTGCAACATTTATATCAAACACCATAAACTTAAAACTTAATGAAAATTAATAATCTATAATTAAAAATTATGCGAAATTTTAAACTAGTTTGCAACAAATTGCAACTATAATTTGTGAAGTTTTTTGAAATATCAATCTAGAAATAAGTATAGAACCTATACTGACGAGGATAGGATTTTTTATGATATATAAGAAAAGACATATTTCCTAAAATTCAAGAAATATGCCCTCATGTATTTTTAGCTAATTTTATAATCTATAGCAGTATACAGCAATCACCTTGATTAACATTGTTCTGATAATCTACTCCGCTTAATTGGCTGTTATCGTTCTCACCATAATATGGTGTAATATACTCTGCATAACACTGCATGCTTGTTATAGGCTCATTAGACAGGCATTTTAAATATGAATGTCCATCATCATTATTTGCAGTAACATGTTTGTCTAAAAAAACTCCTCGTGCTATCGCTTCTACCCATTTAATTGTAGTTTTATCTCCAACTTCACTTGCATTTTTATTAATAATTCTCTGACAAGAAAATGATAATTGTTTTATGTCACAAGAAATACTACTACTATTTTCTAATGTAATGCACTCATCACTACCTAATCTTGCCCCAATTGCAATAGTTAGATCATCTATAAATTTATTTTGTTTCCTGATACCTTTATTTTCTGCAAAATATTTATGCAAATACTCAGCCCCTTCTTTATGCCCGATAGACATACTAGTATATGCTTCATATGCTGCTTTTTTTTCTTTACCACCTAAAGTTTTACTTGTAAAAGTTGTAGATTTAGAAGAAATATCTTTTAATTTCACATTCATATCATATGCCCTTTTAACACGAGTAGGATCAGTTTCATAATTATTATTTAAATATATATCTGCATCCATATTCATTTGACTTAGTTTATTATCTATTGTCCATTTCATAACATGCACTCCTTTTTTTATTAGATTATTAAATTAATTACTATCTTCCCTAGCATTTTTGATTTTGATTTACTCGATTTTGAGTTACCTACAACTTTATTAACTTTAATATCCTTTGTCAATACTTTAGCTTTTTAATTGCCATTGCTTTTTTTGTTACTAATATTGTTAACTTGCTATTATCCTGTTTTTAAGTAAATTATATTTGACGAGAAGATGGTATTGTTCCTAATTCTACTGATACGTTATTTACAGCAATATTGTTATTTGCAAATTCTTTTTAAACCTAATTACTTTTTCATACAGTCAACAATTTTCTCAAAATCCAATTACGTTTTTTAGGTTCATAGCTTTAATGAGAAAATTATTACCCTTGACCAAGACCACCTATACCACCTGTTCCTAAGTTTGGTGTATTTGATGGTGTTATGTTACCTGTGCTAGGTACTGGCCCTGTATTAGCAACAACATTTTTGGCAAATTGTTTAAGTGCTGGATCATTTTTAAGATCCTCGACAGCTTTTTTATTTACACTAACTCTGTCAAGATTTTCTTTTTTATCTTTCCCAACTTTTTGCTGTTGGTTTTCTTTTGTAAGGGATGCTTGCATATCTTTTTTTTTATCACTAACAATTTTGACGTTATTACCAATTTCTTTAGCTTGATCTTTTATTATCTTAGAACTACCATTTTTACTAACACCAAGAGCTTGGTTTATCTCTTCTTCCGTTATACCTATTTCACTAGCTAGTTTTCTTGCTTGGATTTCCATTTCAGAGTTAGGATTCTGTCCATATTTTTCTGATCTTTCTTTTAAATGATCTATCATAGTTTCCTTTGCAAAATCTATTTCTCCCATGTTTTTAAAATTTTTAATTTCTAATAGTTCTTTCTTAATAATATCAGTTAATGTATCTTCAACCTTTTTAAAATCCTTTTTCTTAGCTTCTAATTCTTCATGATTACTTTTAATTTGATTATTTATCTCCTCTTGATTTGCTCCAGGTTTCTGTAAGTCATTTTTTAGCTTTTCTGATAGATCAGTTCGATATTTTATTGTTTTAGCAAGTTTCTCTTTAGCAGCTTCCCCTTTTGCAACACTCTCCCATCTTTTTTCATGGTTATCTTTAATAAACTTTTTTTCTTCCTTATTTAATCGCCTGCCCTCTGCTTGGACAAGAGCAAAAATCTTGTTTATCTCTTTATTATTTTTATCTATCTCTTCTGTTAATTTATAAAAATCTTCAAGATCTTTTTTAATTTGTTCTTCTCTAATTTTATTCTCTTGTGCCTTTATTTCTTCTTCCTTTTCTGCTGCTTGTCTTTCTTCTGCTTGTTGGTCTTGTGACTGTTTAGCCTCTTTTGCACTTATTTCTTTGTCTGCCCTATCTATCTCAGAATCTAAACCATCTACTTCGGCCTGTAACTCTGGCGGAACGTTTTCTCCCCTCAATTCCTGTAAAGCTTGTTTTGCTTCTAAAATACTAGCTTCAGTTCCTAAAGCTATAAGATCTTTGATTTTCTGAATACTGGCTTTTATATTATCTGCCATAATATTAACTCCAAAAATAATATATTATTATTATACCATTTCTTAACCTTTAAAGGCAACTTATACCTAAATCTTAATTATTAGTTTCGGATATTAAATTTAAAATATCTTTGTAATTAGACAACAGCTTTATTTCTAAATGCTGCTTTATATCTTCTGGCAACTTAGCTAAATCCTTAGCATTATCTTCTGGCATAATTACTGTTTTAATGCCTGATCTTACTGCTGCTGCTAGTTTTTCTTTAATCCCACCTACAGGTAATAATTCACCATAGAGGGTTATTTCACCAGTCATAGCCACATCTTGTTTTACTTTTTTTTTCAAATACAAATGGTTAATATTGTTGAATTTCAATTAACAATTAAAGAAAATATAATTTTGGACATTTCTGTGATGAGATCACTCCTATTCACGCTAACTTACACCCTTTCAGCCAAAAAATTAAATAAATAGGGGGGGGGGTAAGTGGTGTAGTTTTTTGAAAATCAACAACAAAAAATCCCCATAATTACAAAAAAGTCAAAAAATAACCCTCACTTACCCCCTCCATCCCAAAAATTAAATAAATAAGA
>JABSSF010000039.1 GCA_013214485.1 Rickettsiaceae bacterium
GGAAATGTTTAACCATACAAAATCCTTGTTGTGGAAAAAAATTGCAATTCTTGGTTGTGACTTTTAAATTGCCCTGATTGTTAGTTGTAAATGAGCATGAGGATTTTGGGGATCATTATGAATATTTATATCAACTATCATTCCTTCAGGGATTAAGTATTTCAATATAAATTCTTTAATTAATTCTATATTTTGTTCAGCAGTTAATTCTATCGGTAATGCAACCATAATTTTTCTTGCTGTTTGAGAATTAATTCTTTTTTCTACTTCTTCACATCTATTCCATAATTTCTCGCGATCATACACCCAATCTGGGGCTGATGTAGGGGCAAAGATTTTAGAGTAACCAATATCATTGCGATTTATATAACTATAAGTAGTGATATTTTTTTTGTTTTTACTAGAATAATTTTTATATAAGGATAGTTTACTTCTAGAGATATATGCACTGGCTGCCACAGCGCTCTGCCCTTTGGAACGCTGTACTTCAGAAACATGCATTGAGAATATAGCCATTTATAAAAACCTTATATAGATAAATTTATATTTTTGTGAAGTGGGCTTATCACCATATAGTCATAGCATACCAGATTTACTTTTGATTGTAAATACCATTTGTTCAGTAATAGATTTTTTTTTAATGTAAGGTTGCTGTTATTTTAGTTAGTATAGGGGATGTCATTTATAATTGTCTAACTCTAATTGTTGGTGCCATGTTTGTGCTTTTCATGAAATTTAAAAATTGACTAATTGTATCAACAATATCATCATGACAACTATTTGGAAAAGTAGTTATTTCATCAAGCAGAACACGACTAAATTTTATATTTTTTGGTAGTAGAATCTTACCATTTTGAAATAGAGATATTGTTGCTGCGAATCTTGTAAGTTTATCTAATTTTGGATTTATTTTTTTAATATTGCTATAACCACTAAGTAATAGGTCTTGAATAATAGATTAACCACTTGCTTTGTCCTCAATTAAAACATATCGTGGTTTAAACTTTGCTATTTGCATTTCAATAGTTCTCTTCAGTAATGGGTAAGTCATTTTATTACGGATCATGTCAATTAAGTAATATCTTTCTTTATAGATTCCGAATGCTATACCGACGCTGTAATCAGATTCTGGAGAAATTTTTATTGCTGTATCCCAACTAAGGATAAAATATTCAAATTTTTTCGGTAATATATCATAATATACAATGTCATTTAACGATAATAAATTATTATTAGTAGCAAGTGGCTCTTGTAAATATTGTGCTGTAAAATTTTGTCTGCCAAGTTCAGATTCTAGCTGATATAAGTTCTTTAAACTATATCTATTATGGTTTAGCGGCTTATTTTGCTGAAAATAATATTTTTTATCAGCGATTTTGTAAGTAATGTCATTTTTACTAATTGCTGGGATCTTAAGTAATTACCAACAATCGCCGTTATTTAATAAGTAACCAGCTAAATCATCTAAATGCAAGCGTTGCATTACTAGGATTATTGCTCCTTTATTTGGGTTGTTAAGTCTGCTAACGAAAGTTTGTTCATACCAGCAAATAGTTTTATTACGTAATTTTACCGAATTGATTTGCGTTGGGTTATGTGGGTCATCAATAATTAAAATATCTGCCCCCTCGCCCGTGGTAGAGCCTCCTACACTTGTAGCGAAGCGAAAACCATTTAAGCTGGTTAAAAATTTGCTTTTTAGGTTATGTTTCTTGCTTAAAATAGTTTGAGGAAATAATTGCCTATACCATTTAGATTGCATTATCATTCGACAATCTAACGAATGCTTAATGCTTAAGATTGAGGAATAGCTGGCAACCATTATTCTAGTTGTAGGATTTTTTCCTAGTAAAAAAGCAGGCCAAGCAACACTTGTACAAATAGATTTTAAGTTACGTGGTGGAATGTTTATAATTAGTCGCTTGATGTGACCATTGCGAACATGTTCTAAATAATCGGCTATTAAATCAATGTGCCAATTATGATAATAAGTAGCCCTAGGATTAATCGTATAAAATACTTTAGTAATAAAGCTGCTAAAATCTTGACGTAATAAAGCATCAAGAAATTTGTGCGAGCTGATATCCGTATTTTTATCCATATGCTGACAAAATATAAATTAATATATCTGCCAGCATATCGTTTTTTAAGTTAGGACTAAGCCTTGTATAAATTAATAAAGAAGATTTTTTGCTTTATTAATTGCAGCTGTAGCTTGAGTTTTTATATTTTTCAACGTATTAAAATATTTGCTTTGTATTTTAGTACTTGGATCAATTTGCCTATTACCTGTATTAATAGCATTTGTAAATTGATTCAGTGATACATCCTTATATGAGTTCATTTCTTTAAATGAAGCTGGTAAATTGTTTGTTGAAACAGCGTTTAATTTAGCAGCAGTATAACTATTATCTACATCTGGATATACTAAAACATAAGTTTTTGTATTTGAATTATAGATAAAGCAACCTTGGTTTTCTAATTGTTTCATTGCTAATTGGCTAAAAGTTAATTGGCCACGAGTTTCTTCAAAGCCCTCACGATTTGCAGCCAGATAATGTTTTTTCTTATCTGCTTTACTTACTTTACCTGAAAACCACTCATAGGAACCAGAACTATTTTTACCTAATGTGGTAATATAATTACCGTTAGCGTCTTTTGCTACAGTCATTACACCCGCTCTTTCTATAGACACTATACCCTTACCAGGTAAATTAGCTATAGCTACATCATCAGAATAATCATTTTTGCTATGATTTTTAACATGTATATTATACATAGCTTGCCTTAAAGCTTTATGGTTATGTTTATAATTTGTTATATTTTTACTACCGAAACGATATTGATTCTTTTCTTTATTATTATTTGTTCTATGATTTTCCTGTATAGCTAGAGCTTCAGATGCACGTATTAAAGTATTTTTTTGCTTACTACATTCAGTGTTTAGCTGATCCGTAGTTTTATTACTATTATTAAAAGTTTTTTTAGCATTATTAACGTCTGATTTAAATTTACCAGAATCAGTTTTAACTGCCTCGTTATAAGTAAAAGTACCATTAGCAACTATTATTTCGCCATTTTTGTTGTTTTTTATTGTTGTTAGTCTTTCAACTAATTCCACATTATTGATGATATCGTTGCTGTTACTACTATCAAGTTTAGTTAGATCTTCTGATGATAGTGCTATTTTATTAGGCTGAAATATGTCAATAGAAGTTGATGTTGCAGTACTCTCTGTTACTGCATCGACGTCTCTTTTAACACGTCTTGACATTAATCTTTTCTTCTTGGATGTTTGACTTAATTTACTACTTGCTATACTAAATCTAACACCAACCATGAAGTTACTTTTACGAACTTTATCATATGTATAATCGGCTTCGATACTAACATTTTCATGAACATCCCATTTCATCTCGATACCACCACCTGTAAATGCTTTTTTGCCTTTAAAATGATAAATTACTGGCCCTAAGCTAAATTTTTCATATCCAGGTATAGTAGCCATGACATGTAAGTCGCCTCCAGTTGTTGTTCTTTCTTCTTTTTCAGTATGATTATTAACAAAATATACATCATGATTCTTAGCTTTTGCCTTGCCAGTAAACTCATCTTTATGTACTGATACTTTTTTCTTTCCCACAGGTACATAAGCATTAACATCAGTTTGCCACATAGGGGTTATGAAATGAAGATTGAAAGTCATTTGTGATAACATAGTGTTTTTTATAGTTGATCTTCTCGTATCATAATAAGCAGCTCCACCAAGAATTAAATCTTCTTTATACGCATAACGGTAACCAAGACCGATATTAGCTTCGTAAGTATCCTTATTATACAAGCGCATGCCATCTGTGCTTTTCTTCTTACTTCCGACAAGGTGACGCATAAATCTAACATCACTAAAAACAAGATCATTTTCTGATCCGTACATTGGGATAAATCCACCTACCTGAGCAAAAGTACGGTTATTACCCCCCTTAGCTGCCACATCAAAAATATATGGCACTTCTCTATCTGTAGCTGGATTATCATTTGCCATAGAAGGGGATGCTATAAATAATGATGATAGAGTCGTTGTTAATAATAAAGTTGTTGATAATTTGTTTAACTTCATAGTGTTGTTTCCTTTTTTACTATATTTGTAAATATATAATAATTAATGTTTTCAATTAAATAAACAGGAATTATAGACTTTTTTTAAATTTTGTCAACCAATAATTAAAGTTTTTTAATAAAAATCAACATAAAATGAAATCTAGTTAATATAAAAAATAATTAAAATAATTCTTAGTCATAGGAGAATTTTATTATATATCTGTAAATATAGTTAAAACACATGAAGGATAAAGATTATGAAACAAGGAGATTTAAGTACTGCATTTGTCATAAAATCAGATATGGATAAGAATTATACGACTATTTCTGGTTATGCTAGTGTTTTTAACATTATTGATAAACATAATGATAAATTGTTAAAGGGGGCATTTGCCAAGGTTACAGCGGATAAAGTCAAATTATTATGGCAACATGATCCGTGTAAACCGATAGGAGTGATTAAATATTTAGCTGAAGATGATCACGGCTTAAAAATAACTGCTGAAATTGATCATTATTTAGAAGACGGTAAAAAGATAGCAGCATTAGTTAAACAAAAAGCGATTAATGGTTTAAGTATCGGCTTTATTATTAAATCCTATAATCATGATAATAAAGGTGTTAGATTAATTGATAATGTAGAGTTAATGGAAATCAGTATTGTTACTTTTCCAGCTAATCAGGAAGCAAGTATTCAAGAAGTCAAAAATTTTAATACTAAAGATTTAGCTTTAATAGATGAGGTAAATCTAAATAATTTAATAATTACCACAGCTAGGTTAGATCATTTTTTTAATTAAATAAGAGGAAAATATTATGGAATATATTAATAAAAAACAAGAGCAAATAGCTACTATTGCAGCTAATGTTACAAAATTTATTGATAAGGAAACTAAATCTCAGCAGAAAATTACTGAAATAGAAAAAACGGTAGGCAACATGCAGAAATTTTTATCTCGCAGGGAAAGCGGTCTAGTAACTAAGGAATTACTACCACAAGATAATGATTTTAATAATTATATTAGAAAGGGAGAAATTACTAATTTAGTTACTAAAGCTTTGAGAGAAGATGCTAGTTCAGTAGTAGTAACTCCTACTTTATATCATAAAATAATAAGTAGTCTTAATGTTAAATCACCGATTCGAAGATTAGCATCAATAGAACGTATTTCTAGTGCAAGTTTGGATTTAATCAGTCAAGATGGAGATTTTAATAGTGGTTGGATTGGTCATGAAGAAGCAAGGCCAGATACTAATAACCCTAATTTGACTAAAGCAGCGATTCATGTTCATGAGTTATATGCGATGCCAAAAGCGACCCAACGTTTGTTAGATGATACAGAAATTAACATCGAAAATTGGTTAGTAGAAAAATTAGCTGATTCTTTTACCAAAGCTGAGAATCAAGCTTTTATCACTGGTGATGGCAATAAAAAGCCGTTTGGTTTACTAACTCGTCAAGATAAAATTGCTAAAGTAAATGCTACTGATACAGTAACGCCAGAATTATTTTTACAAATGATTCATAGTTTAGATGAAGAATATCTAGCAAATGCAACATTTATAATGAACAGATCAACTTTAGCAGCAGTGCAAGGGTTAAAGGATCAAAATGGACGTTTTATTTGGCAACAATCATTATCTGATCCGTTAAAGCAAACAATTTTTGGCATTCCTGTAACTTGTATTTCATATATGCCAGATATTGCTAATGATAGTTTATCTATTGCAATTGGTGATTTTAAGGCAGCTTATAAAATAGTTGATCGCAGTAATATTACTTTAATGCGTGATCCATATACTGAAAAACCATTTGTAAAATTTTATGCAGTAAAAAGAATAGGTGGGGATTTAGTAAATTCTGCTGCAATAAAGCTAGCTAAATTTGCTGTTGATCAATAAAAGCAGGTTAAGGTAGATATTATGTATAAAATTTTAGCAATTGAAAAGCCAGAGATATGGTCACTTGATGAGATAAAAAATTACCTGCGGGTTACGCATGATTATGATAATAATTTAATTACTAACTTGCTTAATGCCAGTATAATGATGGCGGAGAATTTTACCAAGCAAAATCTCTGGCAAAGACAAGTTGAATTTTTAATAAATAAGGCAGGGGTAAAAATATATTTACCCCAAACGCCAATTTTAAATATAGAAAATTTTTTCTTAATTAAAGAAGAAAATAACCAACAAGATATTGCTAATAATTTTGGTCAAATTGATCATACAGGTAATTTTTTACATTTGAAAAAAGAGTATGTTAGTAAGAAGTTAAAGCTAAAATATAAAACTGGTTATACGGATGCGATTCCAGCACCGATCAGGCATGGTATTTTATTACATATAGCTAGTATGTATGATAGCAGTAATTGTAATTATGATTTGCCAGCAAATGCTGAGAAATTATATCTACCATATCGTCGTTTAAACATATATAGTTAATAACTATGAACTAGGGGCGTCGTTGCTTGCTCCTTACCTACTAACAATAGGCATCGCTTGCTCACGTCTAGCGCTATTTCAAGTTATTTGACTATCATTTTGAGGGTAATTAAATGCAGCAATTATTACGGCATAAAGTTTTTTTTCTTAAAAATAAAGCTGATAATGAAAATAATATTGATAATTGGCAACCTGTTTTTACTAGTTTTGTTGCTATAGATCACTTAGCTGGCGGTCAAATTAAACTTGCAGAGAATCTTAATTTTAGTCATCTAATTTCAGAAAATTACTTTTGTTTTACTATGCGTTATTTACAAGCTGTAAATCAAAATTTGCGTATTGAGTTTAATGATAGGATTTTTTCCATAAAGCGTATTATTAATGAGAAAGAACGAAATCAGATATTAAAATTAATTTGTTTGGAATTAGGAAGTAAGGGGGAAATACATGTCGTTTAATGTAGTTAATAAGTTTCAATTAAAATTATTAGAAATTTTAGCTAATTGTAGTCAAATTCGTAAAAACAATATCAGGGTTTATTTTTCGATAACACAAGACAGCCAATATCCGTTTATATTAGTGAAGATGTTACAAATTGAAAATCTATCCAAATTTACTTTAGAAACATATCGTTTATCTTTTGAAATATGTATTTTTACTAGAAGCAGAAATTTATCACAAGCTTTAGCAATTACCGATGAGATTCATCAAACATTGCAAGTAAATAATTGTCATTTTGACCAGTATTTAGTTATTGGGATTAAGTCACCTGCGGTAAATTTTACTGATAGTAATGATTTGAGGGTAAGTAAAACATCAATGAATTATCAAGCTACAGTTAGGAAAAGCAAAAAATTATGAATTTTCATGATATAAGATTACCAGATTTTATTACTGCATATGCAATTACCAGGCCAGTATTTAGTACTAAAATTGTAAAAACAAAGTCAGGTAGGGAGATTCGTAGCAATGATAGCAGTAATCTGCAACATAGGATTATTATTAAAAATTGTATATTATCAGCAGCAGAGTTTCAGCAATTTTATAGTTTTTTTATTGCCAGGCAAGGTAGACGTTATTCATTTCGTTTTAGAAATTATTTAAATTATCAAGTTTTTGATCAAGTAATAGGAGAAGGAGACGATAAGACTAATAAATTTCAATTGATGATAAATTATTCAGATAAGATCATCCCATTACAGCAGAAGATAACCAAGCCAATTTTAAAGACACTAAGTCTAGCTATAGACAGCAATACTATTAATACTGAAGTTGATAAATATACAGGGATAGTTACTTTAAATAAGCCATTAAAAAAGGGGAGTAAGTTAACGGCTAGTTTTGAATATGATTTAGTAATGCGTTTTGCTCAAGATGATTTTGATATTACTTATCAACCATGTGGTGCCGTAGCATTATCAGAGATAGAATTAATTGAAGTAGAGGAGTAATTATTATGGGTAATATGTTTAATTTAAAGCAAGCTAAAGCAGTTTATTATTGTTTTCATATTAAATATCTTTGTGGTAAACAATTATTTCTTACTTCTAATGATCAGGATATTACAATTAATAACATCAGTTATAAAACCTCATCTGGGTTATCCTTAAAAGAAGCAAATTTTACTGATTCAGGTTTAAGTACGGCAATTTTACATGGCATTTTTGTCGAAACAGCAATTATAAGAAATAGTCAAATTCTAGGAGCAAGGATAGATATTAAGACGGTCAATGAAAAGCAACAATTATGGGATTTTATTAGTTTATATGTTACTAAATTTCAGCAGAAGGAGCTTGATTTTTACTTAGAATGTCAGTCAGAGGTGATAAAATATAATAAGTCTTTGTTAAAGATTTACAGTCAAACTTGTCGAGCAAATTTTGCTGATAATTCTTGCGGAATTGATATAAGCAAATTTTCTAAAGCGTTACAAATAATTAAAATAGAGGAAAATGTTGTTACATGCGAGGAAATAAGCAAGGATAATAATTATTTCAAATTAGGTATAGCTGTTTTTAAGGTTAAAAATGGTGGGGATTTACTAACATTTAAATATAGAATAGTAGCAAATAGTAATGAAACTCTAGAATTAGAAGGAACGCCAACTTTAGAAATACAGCAAGCAAAAATGGTTACGATAATTCCAGGTTGTGATAAGCAATTTATTACTTGTCATCAGAAATATAAAAATAGTATCAATTTTCGTGGTGAGCCATTTATTCCTGATGATAAAGTTTTAAGTAGTTAACATCTAAAATCTTCTGGCCAGGAAAGTTTAGAACATTCTCCGCACAGTGAATCATTAAGGTCATCATAATAATCATTATTTTGGTAATGATTGCTATTACTGCACGAATTGAATAACTGTCCAGTAATATTGTTAATATGTTCTATTATTTTGCCTCCTCTTACAAGATGATGAAAATTCTCAACAAATACAGTGAAGCTTTCTTCACTATAATGAAAATCTTTACAATAAAGTTCTATCAAGTTTTGTAAGTTTTTTGTTAAATTTTTTGTTGCAAACACTTTGCCACAGAAGTTTTTAGTTAGCATAATAATATCATTAGGAATGATAATATTACATTTTTCTTGAGATTCTTTAAACCAACCAAAATGTAGTAAAGAAAATTCTTTTATTCCTTCTAATATAGTATTATGAATATATTCTTGACTTAATGATATTTTTTCCTGTTCTTCTGGTATTATAGGAGAGCTTATATCATTAAGTTTAAGTGTAAATATTGTATCTGTGATTTTTTTTTGATCACAATAATAGAGATAATAATAATAATCTAAAGATAATATTGAACGTGGGTTATTAACTAAATAATAGGCCATGGATTTTATCAAGATTTTATTTCTCAGAACAGCAGAACAAGATTCATAAATAGAAGGTGCTAAATTGACAACAAAGAAATGATCTTCTAATAGTTTGTTACAACGATTCATGGTTAATTTTGGAGAAGATAAGGATATTTGAATTCCTAGAAAAAGGGTAGTTGCTGTGGGATTATCTTTTATATGTTTATTTACATACTGAATATTATTTTCATCTTTCTGTTTATCTATTATTAGAGAAGTACTGCTATCATTAGTTTTACTCATCGCTCCTCTACATTTGATATAGGCACAGTGTTAATTCAAAAACACCTTATTCTACCCTTTTTCTGTTATAAATTAAAAAGATTTTTTTAAATCTGAATTCCATTCGTTTCAAGTATGGTGCTTATCTCAACAGAGTTAATATTATTATTTTAATTAAAGCAACCACAACAAAGTTCATAGAGCCAGCAATCATTGTTAGAATGATCATTATTTTCTCCAGCAAAATTAATTTTATCTTGGTTTAGATCATCATCAAAGTTCGTAGGTAAATTATTACTAATAGATCCAGGTGAAACTTCAACTTCAGAAGTTGAATTTATCCTATCTAGGCGTGTGGTTGTATTAGACACCTTATTAGAATTGTTAACATACTCATTATTATATACTATATATATGGTACCATCTACAATATCATTACTATCATTTTCTCCTTTTTGGTTGTCAGTAGTTTTGTTTTTATTTTGCTGACTAGCTTTAATAGCTTTATCAAGATCATTTACTCTTTTGTCAATACGGGCTTTCTGCAGTATTTTAACCTTAGAACCCAGGTGTTTTTCTAAAAATTTCCAATAGTAGTTCATAGAATCCTGACTAGCGCCAAATTTGTGTTTTAAATCCTCTGGACTTAATGTTTTTTTTCCATCATCATTAGGTGTTGTTACATCTTGTTCTTGTTTTTTTGACATATAATATTTTACCTTGCACTATAAATAAATTAAACTATAAATTAAACTAAATTTAGTTAAGTTAAATAATACATAAATTTGGGTATAAAGTAAAGCAATAAAGTTCTCTGGGCAGAGAAAAAATATTATTATATAATAATTAGCAACTTTTTTATTATTGGCAATAATTACTTTTAGCAACTTCTGATTTATTCAAATTATAGTTATTACTTTGAGATTTTAGTTTATTTTCCCGATTAATTCTAACGGCGTGGCGAGCTAGTTTAATGACATAATCAGGATGTAAATCAGCATTAAAACAGACAAACTTAAAGTAATTACTCTTATCAAAGAACCAGCTTCTGGCCTTACGTTGTATTTTTAAAAACTCCCTATCACTTGATATGGTCGAAATGTCTATAATAGCTTGTAGGATAATTGCTCTAAATAGCCAACTTTCTTTCGGACTATTTTCTTTTAATTTTTCAAACGGGCTATAGAATTTTAATACGTTATATCTATGTTTATTAATTTTATTTCTTTTTATCATATTATTTACAAATTAATTTACTTATTATTGAAATTTCCTCTTTAGGATGTTTACTAATTTATAATGACAGAGCCTTATAACTTAGAAATTTCTAATCTTATTCTTATTCTTGCCTTAGAAAAATGTTAAGTTATTGACAAATTAGCAAACTTATTAACAAAAAAAGAGGTAAAAAAAAGATGTTTGGGCAGTTCTTTTCTAGCTTTGGCGGGGCTATTGGGGATTCTTTTGGCGGTGGTATATTTTCTACAATTGGTCGTTATTGTGGTCAAAAATTTGCTGATTATCTCGATAAAAGAAACCGCAATACTGAAATTTTTCATCAATATAATAATTTAAAAGATAGTTTTAATTTTATCAAAGCTAATTATGGCGAGCCAATTCCACTAATATTTGGTAGTAGTCGGGTACTTGGTAAAATCATCTGGGCAGATAAGATTTCTTGTCGAGAAAATACAGCGATTACTCGGGATTTTATTTCTAAAGCAAGAAACACCCATTTTCTGACTTATACTACAGATGTTAGTTATTACTTATCTTTTGCTGTTGCTATTTGTGAAGGAGAAATTTTAGAAATTGGTAGAATTTGGGCTGGTAATGATTTAGTTGATATAGGTAATTATCCACATCGGATTTATAAGGGAACTAAAGATCAAATGCCAGACCCGCTAATTGTAGCTAAGAATAATGGTATTGCTCCTGCTTTTCGTGATTTAGCTTATATTGTTTTTGAAAATATGCCCTTAGCTGATTTTAATGATACAATCCCTAGCCTTTCTTTTGAAGTAATAAGGAAAGCGAATATTATTACTAATCATGATTTTCAAGATGATAAATATGTTGTTGAAGATTTAGTTACTGCTGTAAATATAATTCCTGGTTCAGGGGAATATGTTTATGATACTAAAATTCAACATAAAATTTTAAAATCTCCAGATGGTTATGATATTTCAAAAACCAAAATTAATTCTCATAATAGGAAAAATATAGCTGATAGTATTTATAGTTTAGAGCAATTAAGGCAAGTATGTCAAAATGTTAAATGGGCAGCACCCGTAGTTTGCTGGTTTGGTAATAATTTGGATGCTACTAAATGCCAGATTAAACCTGCTATTGAATTTAATGATCCTTTAATGGCTTATAGTGAAAAATGGCAGGTAGCAGACTATAATAGAGACACTGCTCATGAAATTAGCAAGGATGAATATAACAACCCCAAATATGGTGGTACTGTTCATGATCCTGGGGTAATTAGATATTTACAGGCATTACGTAGTAAAAACTTAAAAATAATGTTTTATCCAATGTTTTTCTTAGATGTTGATCGTAAGCCCTGGCGTGGTAGGGTTACAGGTGATCCGAAAGCAATTATTAATTTTTTTAATAGAAAACATGGTTATAACGATTTCATTATTCATTATGCAAAATTGGTAAAAGATCATGTTGATGCTTTTGTCATTGGTTCAGAGCTGATCGGACTTACTAAAGTTAGGGATATAGATAATAGTTTTCCTGCAGTAAATGAATTAATAAAATTAGCAAATATAGTTAAACAAATAGTAGGTAGTAATGTTTTAGTAACTTATGCTGCGGATTGGTCAGAATACCATCACACTACAGATGGATGGTATAATTTAGATCCATTATGGGCTTGCAAAGATATAGATTTTATTGGTATTGATGCTTATTTTCCAATAACTAGAACTACAAGCTCAGTAATTACTACAGCGGAGATTGATAGTGGGTTTCATAGTGGGGAAGGATATGACTGTTATTATAATAATAATGACAAATTCACTTTAGATGACCCATATGCTTGGAAAAATATTCGTTATTGGTGGGAAAATCGGCATAAAAATCCTGATGGAAAATTTACTAGTTGGCAACCAAAAGCAAAGAAGATTTGGTTTACTGAATTTGGGTTTCCTTCAATTGATAAAGCAACTAATCAACCTAATGTTTTTTATGATCCATTATGTTTGGATGGTGGTGTGCCTCGAGGATCTAGTGGGGCTACTGATTTATCAATTCAGCGTAAAGCAATTCGTAAATTTATTGAATATTGGAGCTGCGAAGAATATATCGAGCAAATGTTTTTATGGACGTGGGATGCTAGACCATATCCAGCTTGGCCACATATGAATATTTGGCGTGATGGTCATTTATGGGAAAAAGGTCATTGGGTAAATAATAAATTTGGTACTGGCAATATAGCTGCCATCATTTTAGAAATTTCTGAAAAATGTCGAATTAATTTAGATAATATAATTATAGCTTCAGTTGATGAAGCTATAGAAGGGGTGATTTTTAATAGACAATTAACTTGTTTTGAAGCGATCAATATATTAAGAGTTGCTTTTTTCTTTGATTATTTTACTAATAACAATAAGATTTATTTTACTAAGAGGTTAAAAGAACAAGATATTAGAATTATACAAGATAATTTAGTTAATATTTCTACAAATAATATAATTGATATTACTGAAATATCTCCTGATCTTATTCTTGATAAGTTAAATTTATATTATTTGGATAAAATCAATGATTATCAATTAAACCATGTTTATCTTAATAATGAGACAAATTCTTGTTGTCGTAATTTATCGTTTAACTTTAATTTTTCAGCATCTAAAACCGAAATTGCTAGAATAGCTGATTTAATACTACGTAATGCAGCTAGTGAGACTAGTGTGATAGATTTCATTTTACCAATAACACATCTTAATCTTAAAGCTGGAGATTTTATTAATTTAAACTATTTAGATAAGATTTATCAAATTCGTTTGATCAATCTCAAGATTGTAGATTTAAAAATAATGTTGAAAGGGATAATTGATAATATAGCTAATTATTATAAATTACCGCAAATAAGAGATATAGGTAACATAAATTATCAACAGCTAAAGGATTTGGAATTTGTTATTTTAGATTTACCTTTTTACTTAACTAATAATAAAAGTCCATATCTTGCAGTATATTTAACCAGTAATTATAAAGAATCATTAATGTTAAGCACTGATCGGACGAGTGATTACTTAACTTCGATTAAACCTGGAAATAATATTGCTATTTGTCGACAATTCAAGCAACCTATAGAGGTTGATATATTTACTATAGATTATACGAGTAAAATTATCATTACTAGTGATAATGATTTAGAGTTTGTTACTAATGATGATAGTTGGCATTTAGCTTTAATTGGCAAAGAATTTATTCGCTTTAAACTATTACAAAAGATAGGTAATGGTTTATATAAAATTAATCATTTAATGCGAGGGCAATTTGCTACAGAAAGATATCTTAATTCCCACAATACAGAAGAGCAATTTATTATTCTTGATAGAGGATATAATTTATTACAACTTGGGAAACTAGCAAAAATAACTTTAATATTTAAAAGTATAGTGCTATGATCTGATGTAATGGCACATTTAAGAAAATT
>JABSSF010000004.1:0-23774 GCA_013214485.1 Rickettsiaceae bacterium
CTTGATATGATTCTTTACTCTTTGTTTATATTTTTTTATCAAGATTTGTTATTGTCATTCGTTATTTAACAATACCCCATTCATTACCTGTGTATGTTTGAATACCACTGCTATCTATAGTAATATGATCAAATTCTTTATCTTATATCTTGTATTCAAAATTTAGTTCCTTACCTCTTTTGCTAAGTGTTGTGTAATCTATCTGGGCATTTTAGTCTGAGACCTGTTACTGCAAATAGCCAATTGATAAATCCTTGAGTTTGGCGTAATTTCAAACCAAACATATAACGTATTTGTAAACATATAGTAATTGCTTTATCACTATAACGCTTTTGACCACCTCGCTTTCTTTGACCGTTGGTATTTTGCTCATACCATCCTTTACCTAAATTATTAGAGATCATAACGTCTATACGACCTCTATTTCTTAAAAACTCGTTATACTCTGGCCAATTATCTACTTTATATTTTGAATATTTTCTTGATTCACTAAATGGTTTTTTCTTTTTCTCTCTTATTACAACAACGCAAAATTAATGACCTGTCATTGTAACATTTTTATTATCATATTTTAACAAGTTTGTGATTCATTCAACAAAGCCGACATATGCAGGGTCTAAAACCAAAACTGTAATTTCTTTTTTATTTTGTAATAAGTTTAAATTATTTTTCTCTCTGATTATTTTCTCGGTAATCTGTAATGTGTTATCTGAATTTGTAATGAGACCAGACTCTTCGTTAAAATTATAATACTTACCTGAAGACATAACATTCCCCCTCATTTCAATACATAATAAAATACGTTCTAGAGTTTACTATAGGTAATTTATATAATCAAATATAATTCTCTTTATAGTTAAAACTGTTTTTTTCATTAATTTTGAATATAATTAACAACCAGTAGAGCCAAAACCTTTACTCCCTCGATCCGTTTCGTCTAAAGATGTTACTGCAATAAGATCTACAGTTTCATGCTTAGCTATAACTAGTTGAGCAACTCTCATTCCTCTTGAGATAGTGAAATCTTCTTTACTATGGTTGATAAGAATAGCTTTTATCTCACCTCGATAATCCGCATCTATAGTTCCAGGACTATTTAACACTGTAATGCCATGTTTTGCTGCTAATCCTGACCTTGGTCTTACTTGCCCTTCATAACCTAAAGGCAGACTTATAGCAATTCCCGTTGGAATAATTTCAACAGTTCCTGCTTTAATTATTATATCTTCAGTAATTGCAGCAAGTAAATCCATTCCTGCACTGCCCAAAGTTGCCTGTTTTGGAGTAGCTAAATCTTCACCATGGGGAAGTTTTATTATATTAATTGCTAAACGTTCTCTTTGTTGATTATTATCAATAATCTCTTTATTAAGATTATCTATTTTTTCTGCTTCGATAACGCTCACTGATTTTCTCCTTTAGCATGATTTTTATTACTAAACCTATAAACATATCTCATAGGAATAATGGGTTTAATAAATGATAATGTTCCAACATAATTACGCTTGCTATAATCAAACTAGCATAATTAGATGGCGGGGATGACGGGACTTGAACCCGCGACCTTCCGCGTGACAGGCGGACACTCTAACCATCTGAGCTACACCCCCATAAGGTCATAGGTAGCATATAGTAATTTTCCCTTTGTCGCAAGGATAAATCATATAATTTTTAAAAAAAATTGCTATTCTATTGATTTTTTTAATATTTCTCTTAAACTTTTACTATCAGCTTCTTTTTTTGGAGAAAATACAGAACCAGTTGCCTTAAGAGTTATTTGTCCAGGCATTTGTTCAGTAAACGCTCTTCCCGTTCTAGCTCTGTTCAAATTGAAAGAAAATATAGTAGCTAAATCAATGTTAAAATCATATATATTGATATTTGCATTACCTGAACCAGCAGTATATTTTGTTTTAAATACCAGATCAGATAAAGTGAATACTCCTTTAGTTAGAGTTAGTTCAGTTTTTAAATCTGCTATTTCTGTTGAGCCAGTAAGTAAGGTCTTTTTAATATCTTTATCAAGTTCTGATATTGTATAATCAGCTGAATTAGTTTTCTCAATTAATTCATCAATGGAAAAATCATTAATTGTTAAATTTTTAGCCAGTATTGTTGATTTAGTATAAAGATTATATAGTTGTTCATTGAGTTTATCACCATTAGTAGAAATCAAACCATTAGCACTTATAGCACCCCCACTTTTAAGGAAATCTTTTGGTAATAATTTTGCAATTTCTTTAAGGCTTGCAGAATTTAAAGCATAAACTAAATTAATAGTATATGGCTCCATTAATACACTAGCTGAAGAAGAAAATTTACCACCTAAAACATCAGCATCAAATTTGCTAATATTAAATAAATTATTATTATTGTTTGCTTTAAAAATTATATTATCTAAAGTTAAACCATTTTGATAATATCTTGATAAGTAAAAATTCAAATCTAACTCTATTTTATCTAAAGCATAATCATTTAACATTTTGTTACGTAAATCTAATAGTGATTGTGGTGATAGAATATTACCTTTAATAATTCCATCATTTATTAATATTTTGATAATTGGTTTAATTCCTTGAGCAGTAATATCAATATCAGTATCAATAAAATTAGTCCCATCACTAACATATAAATTGTCTAATTTAATAAAAGCTGGGGCTAGAGTTAAATTAACATTAACATCTTGATATTTTTTATCTTTAAAGATTAATTGTTTAAAAGTAATATCATAATTACCAACACTTTGTATTTTTCTTAAAGGGATGAATTTATTCAAATAATCATCACTTTTCATGCCGTCAGTTAAGCTATTAACATAATTATAAATATAAGCAAAAGCAGGAAGACTATCCTCAGCAAAATTTACGTGTGAAAATTTTAAACTAGCATTAGTTCTTGGTGTATTGCCAATAAACTTAGTAGAAACATTACCAGTTATTTCTGTATCTTTAGTTTTAATAATTAAATTTTGTAATGAAACATCAACTGAACTTAATTTAATATCAGCAGACAAACTGTATGGTATTGGATTTGTTGCTCGAATTTCTTTATTACCAATAAACTCAGCAATATCGTTTAAATCACGGTGGTTAAGTACTACCTTGCCATTGAATAAATTACGAAATGAATTTTGAGTTATAACTCCAGTAGCATTAAATTTACCAGTATTGTCAATTACTGCAATGCATTTATCAATATTGAATTTTCCATCCTTTAAAGTAGATTTTATTTCTAAATCACTTAAAGCGTTATTTTCATCTAATTGGATATGTTGTGCTGTTATATCTAAACTTAAGTGTTTTTTATTAAAATCAAATTTTGCTTTACTAGCATAATTGAAGGAAGTAACATCCTTATCATCACCTTTACTCCAGTTGTAAATATCAATTTTAGCAAAATCAAATTTAATCTCATCTAGATCAGTATCTATTTTACTAAAAGACATATTACCAGATCCTTTTAATGATTCAGAATCAATAGCTATATTAGTAATTACTAACCAATTATTTGTTGATGAAATATTAAAAGTGATTTTAACATCTTCTTTACTATTAAATTTTTGTGATAAGTCACTTATATCTGGGAATAATTTACTAATTTTATTTGGTAAATTACTAGTATGTATTTCTCCATTTCCAGAAGTAAGTATTGAATTTACATATTTTTCATTTAATTTAAAACTATACCCATTACCTGTAATATATAAATCCCAATCAATATGAGGTTTTTCATCAACTAGATTTTTACTAACTGACCCTTCAATTTTACCTACTTCATGTACTTTACCAGAAAATTTAAAATTATCATTCCAACCACTATAATCAAAATCTTTGATTACTAATGGCACATCATCATCTGATTCAACAAAAGTAAGGGTTTCAATATTGGTAGAAATATTAAGAGCATCTTTATTAATTAATTCAGCAATAAATTCATCATGGTTTAATAAGCTAACATCGTCATGTTTGAGATATATTTTAGCATTTTTAACATTTATATCACTTATTTTAGGATCAAACTTTAAAAAAGAGAAAAAAGAAAATTTAATTTCAATCTTTTCTAATTCTACCTTATTTTCCTCTTTTGCTGTTGCAATTCTTATATAAGGCATAGGAAACTTTATTACTCTAACCTTGATATCTTTAAATGATTCTTCGCTAATACGGCTAGTTTTCATAAATTCTTGGTAAATTTCATCATAATCAGTGACTGCTACAGAAATGAAAAACCATGTTGATAGAATAGCGGCTATTATTGTAGCTGGAATGGTAAGTTTATTAACAATAGAAAGTTTGTTCATAAAAAAATTCTGATAAATTAAAACTATTAAATATAATAGCTTTAATTAATAAAACAAGCTAGAATATTATCAAAAGTAATCATTACGAGGATAATATTTTTCATTTGAAAGGTCAATAATATGCTTTCACAAGATAAATTAATTTTAATTGGTGTAATTTCATCAGCGCATGGGGTACATGGCGATATAGTGGTAAAATCATTTACGGATCCAGTAGAGAACCTGTTTAACTTGCCTGTAATGGATAAAAATAACAAAATTTTGAATTTAAAGTTAATTCGCCCTCATAGTAAAAAAGGTTTAATTTGCCACTTAGATAGTTGTAACACCAGAGAAAAAGCTGAATCTATGAAAAAAACAGCACTTTATTGCCTAAGATCAAATTTACCAAAGCTTGACAATAATGATGAATTTTATATTGAAGATTTAAAAAATCTAAAGGTTAAAGATATAAATGGTCAGGATATTGGTGTTATTACTAATGTTATGAATTATGGCGCTGGTGATATTATAGAAATAAAGTTTCATCTTAAAGGCGAATTAATACTATATCCTTTCACTAAAGAGTTTTTTTCTGAAGTAGAAAAGGATTATATTATTTTATATAAAAAAGATTTGTAAATAGGGGACTAAAAATATTTACTACTAGCTTTAAGATATGAGAACCCAGTTACCAATGTTAGAATAGCTGCAAACCATAAAAAGAAATGAGCTACTATATCAAGCCACGAAATACCTGAACCTTTAGAACCAAGAATAATTAAAGTAATTGCTACCATTTGCACTGTTGTTTTAAATTTAGCAAGGCGTGTTACTGGTACACTAACTCTAACTTGAGCTAAAAACTCTCTAAGCCCTGCAACGATAAATTCCCGAGCTAGAATTAACATACATGGTATTTCATCTGCAGCACCGTTTTTTACTAGCATTAATAATACACAGCCAACTAATACTTTATCAGCAATTTGATCAAACATTTGACCAAAACCAGAGACTAAGTTGAATTTACGAGCTAGGTAACCATCAAAAAAATCAGTTAAACTAGCAACTGCAAAAATAATTGCCCCTAAGCGGTGAGCGAATTTTGAATTATCAAAATAAAAAGTCATGATAATTATTGGAATGGCAATTATCCTCATTACTGTTAAATAGTTGGGAATATTTTTGTCAATATTCATAATAATTATAATAGTCCTAAATTTATTATATGATGATAAAAGATATTTAGGTAACTATTCTATACAGCAGATTTATTATTTTCTAGCAATTTCTTCATTTATAAATTTTTTTAATGAAAAATATATTGTTATTATTGACTAAACTTTTACAAACAATATATTATCTTGGTGACTATAAGTTTATATCAACACCTAAAATGTAATAAATTATGACAAAAATATATAAAAATTCGCTTGATGCAGTTGCTGGAATATTAAAGGATGACATGTTAATACATGCAGGTGGATTTGGCCTTTGCGGCATTCCAGAAAATATTATTGCTGCAATACAAAAATCTGGAGTAAAAAATTTAACTATTGTTAGCAATAATTGTGGAGTTGATGATTTTGGCCTTGGTATTTTACTTAAAAATGGTCAGATAAAGAAAATGATTGCTTCGTATGTTGGTGAAAATAAATTATTTGAACAAAAATATCTCGATGGTTCTTTAGAATTAGAATTAAATCCTCAAGGGACACTTGCTGAAAGAATTAGAGCAGGGGGGGCAGGTATTGCTGCTTTTTATACTAAAACAGGAGTAGGAACTGTTGTAGCTGATGGCAAAGAAGTACGAGAGTTTAATGGCAAAAAATATGTTATGGAAACAGGTTTATTTGCTGACTTAGCAATTGTTAAAGGTCACAAAGGTGATCGTTTTGGTAATATTATTTATAATAAAACTGCTCGTAACTTTAACCCAATAATGGCAACTGCTGCAAAAATGACTATTTGTGAAGTAGAAGAAATAGTTGAAATAGGACAACTTGATGCTGATAATATCCATACCCCTGGAATTTATATAGATCGCTTATTCCAAGGAGAAAATTATGAAAAACGTATAGAAAAAATAACTAATAGCTAATAAAGACAACTAAATAAATATAAGAGAGGGATAATGACCTGGACTAATGATGAAATGTGTAAAATTGCTGTAGACCTAGAAATAAGAGACGGTTTATTTATTAATTTAGGTATTGGGATGCCAACTAACATACCAAATTTTATTCCAAGTAACATAAACGTTTGTTTTCAAAGTGAAAACGGGATGCTCGGTATTGGAGCATTTCCAAAAAAGGGAGAAGAAGATCCTGATTTAATTAATGCAGGTAAACAAACAATTACTGCAATCCCAGAAAGTAGTTATTTTGATAGTAGTAGTTCATTTGCAATGATTCGTGGCAGTCATGTTGATTTAACAATACTAGGGGCATTACAAGTAGCATCTAATGGTGATTTAGCTAATTGGGCAGCACCGGGTAAAATGATTAAAGGTATGGGAGGTGCAATGGATTTAGTTGCTAATATTGAACATGTAGTAGTAATGATGACGCATAATGCTAAAGATGGGTCAGCTAAATTAGTTGAAAAATGCAGTTTACCACTTACTGGAGTAGGAGTAGTAGATAGAGTAATTACTGATATTGCAGTTTTTGATATCAAAGATGGCAAAACTACTTTAGTTAAGGTAGCTGATGGTATTACTATCGACGAAGTAAAAGAGCGAACAGATGCAAAATTTGATGTTGCTCAGACTTTATTAAATTAGATTAGACCTCTTTTGCAACTAGATTATTGGCTATATTGTAAGATTCGACTTAGATCTAGAGTATTTGGAATAATTACTATATCACAATGTTTTTGCCGTAGTACATCTTCTACAGAAGATAGTTTTTCAAATCCTACATCTTCTTGGCTTATAGGTATAACTTTAAAAAAACTTTTTCCTTGATCAAGAAAATCTTTAACAAATTTTTCTGGATCAGATTTCATATTTCTTAAAAATTTAGGATTCCATTCCATTAATATTATAGCATCTGGTGAGTTTTCTAGTAATTTTGCTGCTCCAGCAATAGAATGAATCTCTGCTCCTTCTACATCCATAAATAATAGATCTATATGATCTATTTCATCTTTTAACACATGATCAACTGTTCTTAAAGCAACGTTAACACAATTATTTTCAGAGCTGTCTAAAGATATCTTAGCAATATCAGTATAACCCGTTGGAAAACAAAGTTGATTTTCATCATTCTCTGACCATGAAGCAAATTGATATGCCTTTACTATGTTTTCTATGTTATAAAGATTTAGGTTTCTTTTTAATACATAATAACTTCTAGGATTAGGTTCAAAAGTAAATACTTTACCATTTTCTCCAACTGATTCAGCAAGAATGTTTTCAAAACTACCAATATGTCCCCCTAAATGCACTACATTATCACCTTTTCTTATTAACTTTTTTAATACTAAAGGAATTTCTTGTTGAAAATAATAACCTATATTACTAATTATTTTTGATATTGAATTGTCATTCATATCAATAAATAAAGCAAACTTCTTCGGATTATTGGTTATTAATGCTGTATTATCAGAAAATGTTTTAGTAATATAGTTATTATTTAGCATAATTGCATCGTAATTACGCATAGAATGTATATCTACAACTTTACCTAAAGTTTTTATTTTTTTAACAATAACTTTTTGTTGAAAAAATATTAAACCAATAGCAGTTAGAATTAAAATAGCAAATAAAATAAAAACTTTAGGTAACTTGTTATTTTTCATTATTTTTTTCATTAATTTATATTACGACCTTAATATAGCACAATTTTAATTGATGTAAATATTTAATAAATCTTCTTGTAAAATTTTATAAAAATACTATATTGGTAGTAAATTTTACTATATAAATTAATTAGAATAATATTACTAAAATGAAAGCAAAAATTGTCATAATCTTATTTATGCTTATGCTCAGCATAAGCAGTTGTACAACTATTGAAACTGAAGATGATTACCCTAAATCACGAGGCGAAAGGGAAATGGAAGAAATGGGTTCACTTGCAGGTGGTGAAGGGCTAGTATTTAGACCATCTTTAACCAAAAGCCAGGCGACTAAAAAAACTATTGGTAAGGTTAATGAGTATTCATACACTGCCTCATTAGAAGAAATTAAAAAACTAGGTGCTGTTAATATAGAGGTTGCTGACCCTGAAAAAGGAATAATAATAACTGATTGGTATAGCAATAAAGAAAACCCTAATAAGAAATATAAAATCTATACAGAAATTACTAGTGATCAAATTTCCCCAGAAAGTGTTAATTCCTACCTTTTTGAGATGCTAATATCAAATATTGAAAATGATAGTAGTAATATGAAAGAGTTTAATAAAGAGATACATAGTGGTAATTGGTCAAAAGCTACTAAAAGAGCTAGCGATAAATTCACAAATCTAGAGGAAAAAATTGTTCGTAGAGCTAGAGAATTATATTTAGAAGATAAAAGCAAGAAGAAGTAACCATATGCATAAAGTAATTGAGCAGAAATGGCAAAAAATATGGTCTGAGCAAGACGCATTTGCAGCAAAAAATGATTCTGCAAAACCAAAATATTATGTTTTGGAAATGTTTCCTTATCCATCTGGAAAATTTCATCTTGGGCATTTGCGTAATTATGCTATAGGAGATGTCATTGCCAGATTTATGCAAAAAAGGGGGCATAATGTCTTACACCCAATGGGTTGGGATGCTTTTGGACTTCCTGCTGAAAATGCCGCAATTGAAAATAAATCACATCCAAGCAAATGGACTCACGCTAATATTGAAAAAATGAGAGAGCAGCTAAAACTAATCGGTATTTCATACGATTGGAATCGAGAGTTTGCTAGTTGTGATTCTAGTTATTATAAGCATGAACAAAAATTCTTTTTAGATCTTTATGCTAAAAATATTGCCTATCAAAAAGAGGCTTTAGTTAATTGGGATCCAGTAGATAACACAGTTCTTGCTAATGAACAAGTAATTGAAGGGAAAGGCTGGCGTTCTGGAGCTGTTGTTGAAAAACGTCATTTAAAACAATGGTTCTTAAAGATTACTGATTATGCTGAAGAATTACTTAGTGATCTTGATAAATTAGATCATTGGCCAGAAAATGTAAAAATTATGCAAAAAAATTGGATTGGTAAATCTATCGGTGCAGATTTTTATTTTGATATTAAAGGGCTAGATGATAGGATAGAAGTATATTCTACAAGGCCAGATACTATATATGGTCTAGGTTTTATTGCAATTGCATATGATCATCCATTAGTAAAAAATCTAGAACAAACAGCAGAGATAAAAGATTTTATTAAAAAATGCGAAGCTGCTAAATTATTAAATTTAAACGAAGAAGAACAAAAAGCAACACCTAAAGAGGCTGTATATACTGGTTTAGAGGCAATTCATCCATTTGAAAAGGACATTACTGTGCCAATATTAATTGCTAATTATGTCTTAATGGATTACGGTACAGGCGCAGTCTATGGTTGTCCAGCGCATGATGAGCGGGATCATCAATTAGCTACAAAGATGAATTTAACAATACCTCAAGTAATTGCTGATAAAGAGGGTAAAATTGATATTAGTAAAGAGCCTTATATAGCTACTGAAGGAACTATAATTAATTCATCTTTTTTAAATGAGTTAACTGTTGAGGAAGCTAAGAAAAAGGCAATTAGTGAATTTGAGCGGTTAAAAATTGGTAAGGCGATGGTAAATTACCGTCTGCGTGATTGGGGGGTGGCTCGGCAAAGATATTGGGGATGTCCTATTCCAATTATTCATTGTAAAGATTGTGGTGTAGTACCAGTCCCTGCAAAAGATTTACCGGTCGAATTACCTGAAGATGTTGATTTTTCAGGTAAAGGTAACCCTTTAGATTTACACCCCACTTGGAAAAATGTTAAATGTCCTAAATGCCAAGGCATGGCTGAACGAGAAACAGATACTTTTGATACTTTCTTTGAATCTTCATGGTATTTTGCCAGATTCTGTGATGTTACAGCTAAAGATATGGTAAGTAAAGCTGCATGTGATCATTGGTTACCTGTAGATCAATATATAGGTGGTATTGAACATGCTATCTTGCATTTACTCTATGCCAGATTTTTTACTAAAGCAATGTCAGATGTTGGTTATATCAGTGTTCGCGAACCATTTAACACTTTAGTTACTCAAGGAATGGTCTTGCATGTAACTTTTAAGGATAGTGATAATAATTGGGTCTATCCTGATGAGGTAGAAACTAAAGGTAATAAATTTTATCATAAGACCACTGGATTAGAGGTTTTTAAGGGTAAAGTTGAAAAAATGAGCAAATCGAAGAAAAATATTGTTGATCTTGAAAAGATATTAGATTCTTATGGTGCTGATGCTATTCGAATGTTTGCATTGTCTGATAGTCCAGTAGATAAGGATTTAGAATGTTCTATGACAGCTATTGATGGCTGTAGTAAGTTCATTAACCGCTTTATTGCTATGGTTGAGAAAGTAATTAAATTAGGTGCAGAATCTAGTAATAATAACAATAAAAACAATAACTTAGAGCATTTAATTCATAGTACAATTAAAAATGTAACTGAGGATATTGCAGCCTATCGTTTGAATAAAGCAATTGCTAGAATTAGAGAATTATATAATGCTATAAATGATGAGCTTAATAAAGAAAGCTCTAATAATATATTATTAATTAAACAAGGGACTTTAGCATTAATCCAGCTACTTAATCCATTTATTCCACATATTACTGAAGAATTATGGCAAAAGTCTGATCAGAAACAAAATTTATATGAAACCAATTGGCCAGAATTTGATGAGAGTAAATTAAAGCAAGATAGTTACATAATGGCGATTCAGGTTAAAGGTAAGCTTAGGGCAACGCATGAATTTGCTGAGAATACTACTGAAGAAGAGATTAAACAAATAGCAACTAATTTACCACAAGTGATGAAACATATAGGTAGTGCTGAATTGCGGAAGATAATTATCGTCCCGAAAAAGATTGTTAATATAGTTATATAGCAAGAGCAGTGAAACTATCCGATTTTGATTTTGATTTACCTAAAGAATTAATTGCCCAATATCCAACGCAAAAAAGGGATCATTCTAATTTATTGATACCAGTTATTGATAATAATGGTAAAATTATTTCATATAAAAGAGAGAAGTTTTTTGCACTAATTGATGAGCTAAAAGAAGGTGACTTAATGGTGTTTAATGATAGTAAAGTCATTAACGCAAAGTTACAGGTAACTAAAAATATCAGTAAAATTAGCATTAACTTAAGTCAGCAAAAGAATCTGGAAAGTGGTAATAATATTTGGTTAGGTTTTGCTAAGCCTGGACGAAGGTTAAAGGAAGGGGATGAATTTACTTTTGGTAGACATAAATTAATAATCCATCGGAAATTAGCTGATGGGACAATAGAATTTAACTTTAGACTAGAAGATAATATTAGTATTTTTGAGTTTTTACAGCAATATGGCGAAATCCCATTACCATTATATATTAATCGCCAAAAAGAAGTTTGTATGGATAATGAACGCTATCAAACCATTTATGCAAATAAAGAAGGCTCAGCTGCAGCGCCAACTGCTGGACTACATTTTACTAAAGAGTTAGTGGATAAAATAAAGGCTAAGGGAGTAGAAACTGCTTTTGTAACATTACATGTAGGAGCTGGGACATTTTTGCCTGTAAAAACCGAGAACATAGAAGACCACAAAATGCACCAGGAATATTGTGAAGTAACTATAGAAGTAGCGAGGCAAATAAATAAGGCTAAAGAGGAAGGGAGAAGAGTAATCACGGTTGGTACTACTGCGATGAGGGTGCTGGAAAGCTGTAGTAGTAATGGGATAATAACAGCTGGAACAATGAATACTGATATTTTCATTAAACCTGGCTATAAATTCCAAATAGCTGATATGCTGATTACTAATTTTCACTTACCAAAATCAACATTATTTATGCTGGTTTGTACTTTTACTGGGATGAAAGAGATGCAAGAATTATATAAATATGCTATAGATAACAACATGCGTTTCTTTAGCTATGGTGATGCAATGTTATTAACTAAAAAAAAATATTAAAAAGTACTTAGTGCTAAGAATTAATATGTTATTATATAAACAAATAAAAGGAGAAAAATATGATATATATTACTCAAGGAATGGGTATAGGACATCTATTAGAGTCTGCTGCTAAATTTGAAGAATTTCGTCAAAATTTGACTACAGAACAGAATAAAGCAGGGGCTATAAAAAGCTTTGAATATGTTTATGAAATGAGTTGGAAAACTTTGAAAAGAATTTTAAATAAATCAGGGTACACAGAGTTGAAATCTCCAAGAGAAATTTATCGTAAAGCTGCAGTTGCAGGATTAATTGATGATCCAGAAATATGGTTTCATTTTATAGATATGAGGAATCTTACTTCTCATACATATAGCGAGGAAAATCAAGATAAAGTTCTAGACTGTTTGCCTGATTTTTCTCGGGAAGTACAAAAATTGATTACTAAATTTAAAGAGCTAAAATGATAAATACCGAGGAAAGGCATATGAAAATGATTATGGATATATTACAGAAATATCCATATAGTTTTTATGTTTTTGGTTCAAGAGCAAAGGATAATCCACAGAAATTTTCTGATCTTGATTTAGTAGTATTTGATCAAGTTGATGTGTTCAAGTTATTAAGTATTAAAGAAGATTTTGAGGAATCATATTTGCCATATACAGTGGATGTAATCTGTTGGAATGATACTAAAGAAGATTTTATTAATTTAATAAAGGATGATTTGAAATTAGTACAAGCAGGAAAAAACTTTAAATTAGCAGAAAAAATTTTATATGGTAAGTTCTTATATTTAGCAAAAATTCTAGATTACGATGTTAAAGAAGATCCTGTTAATTGTAGGATAAATTGTGGTTATAATACTTCAATGTTTAATATTGTTTGTAATACTAAGTTTGATACAGGTAATTACAAGCAACAAGTAGATGAAACTATTGAGTATTATAAAGATCAGCCTTTTGCTTGGTGGTTAGGCGCTAGTAGTAAGCCACAAGAGCTAGGTAAATATTTACAAAAAATTGGCCTTGAAAAAGAAACTGATGAATATGCTATGATGTATGAAATAGGAGAAAATCAACAATTACTTGATATTAAATATGGTAAGCAAAAAATATTTCAAGTAACAAATATCAAACAGTTAAAGGATTTTTCTAGCATTTTAGCTAAATATGATGAAGCTGCTAATTCATTTTATTGTAATGAGAAAATTCTAAGTAAAGAAGTCATGCAGCATAGTCCATTATTTATTTGTTATTTAAATAATGTTCCAGTTGCAATAGGCTCATTATATATAGAAAATAATATTGCTGGTATATTTGATTTAATTACTAATGAAGAATATAGAGGGCAGGGTATTGGCACTAATATGATGAAATACTTAATGAATTATGCAATAAATCAAAAAGTAAATAAAATAACTTTATCTGCTTCAAGTGATTCTGGTTTTAAAATATATAAAAAACTAGGTTTTAATGTAATTGGTATGTTTGAATGTTTTGAAAAAACAGCAACTTAAAACTGCTTGTTCACCGAAAACATTTAAAAATTACTTAGACTCAACCTTTTTTGGTTCCCGAAGATATATTAATTCACTTTTTGGACAATTAGATATTTTTAAAGCTTCAAGATGTTCAATATCTTTATTTATTTGATGTTTTAACTCTTTATCCCAAAAAAGAACTAATTGAGAAAAATAATATTTTTCATCATCCAGGTCATATTCACACATTAAATTAACTTTATCACTACCGCCAAATAATTCTTGCCACTCCTCCAGCAACATTGATTTACCAATATAATCATTTAAATCTGCTTTATCTTCTATAATTTTTGTTCCAATTTTATAAACTTCCCTAAAAAATTCTTCTTGAGTCAAACCACTACATACTCCTCCTATACTCCAGGATATTTTAGCTCTTTCTTCACTGAAATGAAATTTAGAAATCAGCTTATTCCAAGTTTCTTCAGATATTTTATTTCTATCAAAATCATTTTCTTTTAATTGTTGCAATGGATTGCAAGCTTTGTTATCTTCGTCTGCAATACAATCTATACTAAATGTTATGTTGTTTTTAATTTCTTGATTAGCTAAATTTCTAAAAATTTCATTATCAAAATCCAGATTCTTAAGAATGATAATTTTTTCTGGAGCCCAGTTTAAAAAAACTCTGTAGAATGAACAATGTTCTTCTTTACTAGATGTGTTGACTTCTTCAGCTTTTACTGTTGATGTAGTAAGTAAAAATATTGTAATAAATAATAAAGATAATAATATATTACCATTTGCTATTTTAGCTCTTATTTGCATTTTCAAACCCATAATATTATAAGATCTTGAATTTATAACTGATTGTTAGAAAGTATAGTTAATTATATTTTAACTTCAGCATTTAGCTTATAGAAAATAAACTACTAGTCGTGATATAATTACCATATATATTTAAATAGCCCCAGTTACAGGCTTATGTTTTTTAATATTTTTACTTCTACTATTAATATCTTGAACATTTTTGTTATTCGATTTCTTTTTATCTTGTTCAATTTTTTTTGCAGTAGGGCATTTATATGAAGCCATCTCACGCTTAGCATCATTTAGCATTGCTTTTATCTCTTCTAATTCTTCTCTGATTTCTTCATTTTTAACATCATCTTCACTTTTTAATCTTTGATTTGCATCGACTAATGATGGATAAGCGTTTCCTTTATCTTTATTCTTGCTTTTTCTACTCCAAAAGGATCTTCGCTTTCTTTTTTTCTTTTTTTCTTTTTCTAAGTCTTCTTTAATCATTTCAAGATACATTTCTTGATTCTCCCTAGAAATAGACTGTGTAGAAAACGGGCTTTCGTCTTCTTCGTCAAAATCATCATCAGAATCCACATTACCCGAAGCTATATTATATTTGGCACGTTCTATATATTTAGAATTATATAAAGGTTTACGCTTTTCACCTTTAGCCCCTTTACCATCTATTAATTTATTATTTGCAGATCTCTTAAAATACCCATTAGGCCCTACTACACATGATGATAATAAAAAACCTAAACTTAAAAAAATTATTATTTTCTTTAACATAATTACTTAAAAAATAAAGTTATTAAAAATATATTAATATATTAATTAATGTCATATATATTATTTAGTTGCAACCAAGGATAATAAATTTTTTTAGAAATTAAGAAATTATTTTCAGAACTGTGTCTGTAAAAATCTTATTACCATTACTTTTACGCTTAGCTAAACTTCCAGCGGCAACTTTTAACTGATTTCTATCTTGAATCAACTCAGCTATTTTATTGGCTAAAATTTCTGGAGTTAAATCTTCCTGACGATAACACCAGCTTGAATTAGTATCGCTTAGAGCTTTAGCATTATAATATTGATGATCTGCCGCTGCACTAGGCAGAGGAATAAAAATTGCTGGTAAATTAACCATAGTTAATTCACCTACAGTACCAGATCCTGCTCTTGATATAGCTAGATGTGATTTAGTATAAATTTCAGCTATATTATGAAAAAAATCTAGTAATTGATACGATATGTTTAATTGATCATATATTTTAGCAATTTTTGTTTGATCATCAATTGCTGCTTGTTGGGTTACTGTTATTTTAGTGTTTAATTTGAGGTTTGTAATTTTTTTGTGTAATAATTTTATGGCTTCTGGAATCAACTGAGCAAAGATTTTTGCTCCCTGACTACCACCAAAAATAAATATATTAAAAATTTTTGTATCAAAATCTTTTTTTGTCTTATTTTTAGTTGCTAATTTTTTGATGTTATCACGAATAATGTCTCCTACTATGACAACTTTTTGCTGATAATTGTTATCTAAATTTTGAGTCTTTTCAAAAGCAAGGGCTATTATTTTAGCATCATTAGCAAAAAATTTGTTTGAACTACCTAAATAACAATTAGGCTCATAAATAATAATTGGTATCTTTAAGATTTTAGCAGCAAACACGGCTGGAAAACTAGGATATCCACCAAATCCTATGACTAAATCAGGATTTAATTTTTTGACTAAAAAAGTAGCTTTAATAATTGCTTTGGTGGTTTTAAACGCTGCAATTATACGATTTATAACACCACCAAATTTTAAATATAAATCAGTAATATGGACTTCTATGTTTAAATCATCTGTTAAATATTTTTGACAACGTAAGTCAGTTACTAAATGAACATTAATTCCAGCTTTTTTAAGTGGCTCTGCTATTGCTATTGCAGGAAATAAATGTCCACCTGTACCGCCAGCAGATAATAATATTTTCTTTGGCTTTTTTTTTGTCATAAAAATAATGTAAAAATTTTAAATATCAATATTTTTTATTCTATACTTAATTAAAGAAGTTTCCCTTTTAGTTAGGCCAATTAACATACCAATTGCAATACTACTAGCAAACATTGAAGAACCGCCATAACTAATGAAAGGTAGAGTCATACCCTTAGTTGGTAATAAATTAAGAGTAACGCCAATATTAATAATCGCCTGCAAACCAAATTGGGTAATCAAGCCTATTGCAGCAAATTGGACAAATTTATCATCTTCTTTTAATAGTCTAAAAAGGCTTCTTAACACTATAAAAGCAAATACAGAGATGATCATTAAACAAATTATTGCGCCAAATTCTTCACCAGCAACAGCGAAGATAAAATCAGCATGAGAATCAGGCAATGTTTGCTTTATTGCTCCTTCACCAGGGCCTCTACCATACATACCCCCATGTTCAAAAGCAAGGATAGATTTATTTACTTGATAATTCTCACTACTTGCTGGATCTAAATAGCTATTTATTCTATTTGCCACATGGGGCATAAAGAAATAGGAAGTAATTATACCAATGATCCCACTAAATATTGCTACTATAAACCAAATTATTGGCATACCTGCTGCGAAAAATTGAACCATAGTTACGGCAGTAAGTAACACTACCATACCAAAATCTGGTTGCATTATTAAAAGAAAAATTACTAATATGTAAAGGAATATGGATATTCTAAAACTAGGAAATTCTTCTTGATAACGCAATGATAATATCCAACCAATGACAACGGCAAAAAACGGCTTTATGAACTCTGATGGTTGACATGAAAAACCATAAATACTGATCCATCTTTTAGCTCCTTTTACTTCATACCCGTTAAATTTAACCATGATTAACATAGCCAGACTACCTAAAAAACCAATTATCGCAAAACGTTTAATCCATTTACGGTCAAAAAATGAAAAAAATAGAATCAATGAAGTTGCAACTAAAAGATAGAAAAAGTGTCTAGAAGAGAAGTAATTTTCGGTAAGGCCGATTCTGCTAGCAACTGCAGGGCTCGCGGTAGTGACTAACATTAAACTAAAGCAGAAAAGAATAGCTAAGGCGATGATAATCTGTTGGTCGATAATTCGCCACCAACGTTTGATAAAATGATTTCTACCTAGTTCATTCATTATTTAATAAAAATATTTAACTGCTTTAAGATAACTATATAAGTATATTATTACTATCTAGCTAAATCAAGTGCTCTATTAATTATTAAAAATAACGTGTTACCAGTTATAGTCAAATAACTTGAAATAGGGCTAGGAGTGAGCAACGATGTCCCTAGTTCACAGTTTAACTATATATTCTAAAGTAAACAGAATCAATCTGAAACACAGTGAATATTGACTACATAATCTTTTACTAAGCGATCTAGATGATAATTAGTAAAAATATCATATGTAGAGCTTGAAGCATAAGGGATTCCTGCTTCTTTTAGGAAATCTATCAAACCATCGACGCCAATTGCCATAGAAACAATTTTTTCTGAAGTTTTACCTGTAGAATCTTGATATTTATAAGTTAATTTAGCAGTAACCACTCCAACTAAGTTAGAATTTTTATCAAGTAAAGGACCACCACTATTACCATGATCAACAGTATCAGTAAATTCAATTTGGACAAAACCTGATTTAGGATCTATTCTACTATTTATGACTTCTGCTTGTTTGATAATATAAACGCCAGATTCGCGATGTTTTAAAGGATATCCAATGGAGAATAAAATATCATCTTTTTTAATTGCAGCAAAATTATTGCGTAAATATGGAACTCTATTTGCAGCTATTGGTGATTTTATTAAAGCAAGATCTAACTCTTCATCAATTAAATGCAAGGTAGCAAGGGTAGGGGGAACAGCCCCTCTAATAGCGATATTATGGCAATTTTGTACTACGTGACGATTGGTGACTATCATATTACTATTGACAAAAAAGCCACTACCGATGCTAATACTATATCTTTTACCTGGTTGTAAATTCTTAAAACGAATTTCATCCCATACATCATCAGCACCTTGGCTATTATTTACATAAGCATAGGATATTAGTAATAAAATAAAAACTATTTGCTTGAACATAACTTTATCCTTGAAAAAATAATTACACTAAAAAACCGCTTTGTGTTTCATGTCATTACTCAAATTTAGTTGTATATATAATATATCATAAGTTTATTAATAGTTTGTTAACTAGTTAACTTGTTAATTAGTTAATTTATTCTTGAAAAAAGTTATTTTTATGCTTAGTCTAGGCAAAAAATAGTTTATAATGATTACCATGAATAAACTGAAAAATCCGTCGTCATTGCGAACAAAACTTGTTTTGTGCGGCAATCCAGAGAAAATATATGTAATGATATCAAACCTGGATTATCACCTTGATATAAAATCGGTTCATAATGACGAGTTTTCTACTTGATTTTATTATGACGTCCATATACGTCCTATATGACGGGTACGGCTTATTCACTGATTGGAATGCAGAACACAAACTGTATGATTTAAAATAATTATAAAAAGGACATAAATTATGAGTTTTATAGAAGAATTCAAGAGAAGGGGTTATTTTTATCAATGTACTAATGAAGAGGCGTTAGCTGAAAAAATGGAGCAGGGTAGTATAGCTGCTTATATTGGTTTTGATTGTACAGCAAAATCCTTGCATATTGGTAGTTTAATGCAAATCATGATCCTGAGATTATTACAACAACATGGTCATAAGCCGATAATATTAATAGGTGGTGGGACGACTAAAGTTGGTGATCCTACTTTTAAGGAAGAAGCTAGGAAGTTACTTGATGATACGGCTATTGCTGAAAATATGGTAGGGATAAAAAAATCCCTAGAGAAATTTCTCAAATTTGGTGATGGTAAAAGCGATGCAATTATGCTAAATAACGCTGCTTGGCTAGATAAGATTAATTATATCGAATTTTTACGTGATTTTGGTAAATTATTCTCTATAAATCGTATGATTACTATGGAATCAGTACGATTGCGATTGGAACGGGAACAATCACTTACTTTCTTAGAGTTTAATTATATGTTACTCCAAGCCTATGATTTTTACCAATTAAATAAGAATCATAATTGTTCAATGCAATTAGGCGGAAGTGATCAATGGGGTAATATAGTCACTGGTGTAGATTTAGTCCGTAAGAAAAATGGTAATGAAGTATTTGGCTTAACCACACCACTACTTACTACTTCTTCAGGAGCTAAGATGGGTAAATCAGTCGGTGGTGCTGTTTGGCTCAATGAAGATATGCTCTCTGCTTATGATTATTATCAATATTGGCGTAATACTGAAGATGATGATGTGATAAAATTTGCTAAATTATATTGCGAATTTTCTAATGATGAATTAGCTGATTTTATAAAGCTAGCTAAAGAAAATATTAACGAGGCAAAGAAAAAATTAGCCTATACTAATACTAAACTTTGTCATGGTGAGCCAGCTGCTAAAGAGGCAATGGAAACAGCTGTTAAAGTTTTTGAACAAGGGGTAATTAGTGATAATTTACCAAAAGTAGAAATTACTAAGGATCGTATAATTGCAGGTATCCCATGTTATGATTTATTCTTTGAAACAAAACTTTGTAGCTCTAAAGGTGAGGCAAGGAGATTAATTCGTGGTAATGGGGCAAAAATAAATGATGTAACTATTAGTGATGAAAATATGCAAGTTAATGATAGTCATATTAAAGATGGTTTCATTAAACTATCTGCTGGTAAGAAAAAACATCTGCTTGTAGAAGTGAGTTGATAATTTCTGCCCCAAAACTGTCAACGCTGTAAAACGCCAACCAAAGGTTAGCTTGTGATGAAGGGTTTTTCAATTTGAATTGAACATTAACTATTTATTAATATTTTCATGTTATAATTTTCTGATAATTATATTATTTTAAGGAGGTATGTATGATTATAGGAACTATTGTCGCTGTTGGTACTTTAGTTATTGCAGCGATACCAGTAGCTATTCAGCTTTACGATCGTTATAAAGCAACTAAAGCAGATGTTAATTTCGATTTTGAAGATAGTCAGTTAGACGATCAAGATGACGACGGATTATATGATCCATTAAAAAAAACAACTACAGAGATACTTATAGAACTGAATAATTCAGATGATATGAGCATTAAAGCAATACAACATACAAATGAGTTATCATTTACAGCTACGGAGATACTTGAAGCTCCAGACGCTGAAAATGAGCCAAGTATCGATGGAGTGGTACATTATACTGGGATAAGTAAAGATATGGAAGGGATTGATTTTTAAAAAAGAAAATAAAAAAATCAGTAAAATGAACAGATAATTCAATTTTTGCTATCCTAACTAAAAAAAAACATTATAATGAGATCAATTTAAAGCAATTATAATAAATTTAAATTGACGAATTTATGAATCAAAATGTTTTTCACTATCAAAATCTGTTAGAAAAAAAACGCAGTACTGCCCGTATGGGTGGTGGTAGTACTAGGATAGCAAACCAGCATAGTAAAGGTAAATTAACTGCTAGAGAAAGAATTGAATTATTATTAGATCCTGGCTCATTTGAAGAGACTGGAATGTTTGTTGAACATCGCTGCGATAATTTTAATATGGAAAATAAAAAATTTGCAGGTGATGGAGTAGTTACAGGACATGGTACTATTAATGGTCGTTTAGTTTTTATCTATAGTCAGGATTTTACCGTACTTGGTGGATCGCTGGGTGAATATCATGCAAAGAAAATTTGTAATCTAATTGATGCAGCTTTAGAAGTAGGAGCACCAATTATTGGTATTAACGATTCTGGTGGGGCTAGAATCCAGGAAGGTGTTGATGCTTTAGGTGGTTATGGTGAATTATTCCATCGTAATATTGTAGCTTCTGGTGTAGTACCACAAATTACCCTAGTAATGGGGCCATGTGCTGGTGGTGCAGTATATTCTCCAGCTTTAACTGATTTTATTTTCATGGTTAAAGGTTCTTCTTATATGTTTGTAACAGGGCCTGATGTAGTTAAAACAGTTACAGGAGAACAAGTCAGTCAAGAAAAATTAGGTGGTGCTAAAATGCACACGACAAAATCTGGAGTTGCTGACCTTGCATTTAAAAATGATGTAGAAATTTTGTTAGAAACTAGACGGTTCTTTAATTTTCTTCCTTTATCAAATAGAGGGGAATTACCTAATAGACCAACTAAAGATCCTGCTGATCGGGTTGATATGTCATTAAATACTTTAGTACCAACTAACCAAAATAAATCTTATGATATTAAAGAACTAATTGAAAGAATAGTTGATGAACGTGATTTTTTCGAATTACAACCTGATTATGCTAAAAATATTATTATTGGTTTTGGTTATATGGAAGGTAATCCAGTCGGGTTTGTCGCTAATCAACCACTCCATTTAGCTGGTTGTTTAGATATTAATGCTTCCAGGAAAGCTGCAAGATTCATCCGTTTTTGTGATGCTTTCAGTATTCCACTTGTAACTTTAGTCGATGTACCTGGGTTTTTACCTGGAACTAGTCAAGAATATGATGGCATCATCAAACATGGAGCAAAATTACTTTATGCTTATGGTGAAGCAACTGTTCCTAAAATTACTATTATTACTAGAAAAGCCTATGGTGGGGCTTATATTGTAATGAATTCCAAGCATTTGCGAGGGGATCTTAATTATGCCTGGGTTAACTCAGAAATTGCGGTAATGGGAGCAGAGGGCGCTGCAGAAATCATTTTCCGTGAAGAATGTAAAGATCCAGAGCTAAAAAAGCAAAAAATAGAGGAATATAAAGAAACGATTACCTCCCCTTATGTTGCTGCTTCAAGAGGCTATCTTGACGATATAATTAGACCGCAAAATACAAGGTGGCGGATATGCAAAGGATTAAGGTTTCTAAGAAGCAAAAAAATAGAACGCCCTTGGAAAAAACATGATAATTTACCTCTTTAAATATAAATTTTAATAGAAATATTTATGACTACCAGACCATTATTTGAGAAAGTTTTAGTTGCCAATAGAGGAGAGATTGCTATTCGCATTATGAAAACTTTAAGAAAAATGGGTATAAAATCCATTGCAGTTTATTCTGAAGCAGATACTAACTCTAAACATGTAAGATATGCAGACGAAGCATATTATATCGGTAGCTCTCCAGCAACTGAGAGTTATTTATCAATCAAAAACATTATCGGCGCAATTCGTGATAGCGGGGCTGCTGCTGTACATCCTGGTTATGGATTTTTAGCTGAAAATGCTAATTTTGCTAATATTTTAAAACGAGAAGGTATTACTTTAATAGGACCTAGTGCCCAAGTTATAAAGAAAATGGGTGATAAAATTGAAGCTAAAAAAATTGCCGTAGATTCTGGGGTAACTACAGTCCCTGGTTATATGGGGGTTATAGATAAACCAGAAAAAGCGATTGAAATTGCTGAAAATATTGGGTTTCCTGTAATGTTAAAGGCCGCAGCTGGTGGTGGTGGACGCGGTATGAGAGTAGTGCGTAATGCTGAAGAAATGGAAAAAGCTTATGAATCTGCGACATTAGAAGCAAAGAATAACTTTAGTGATGGCAGAGTTTTTATTGAAAAATTAATTGTAGCACCTCGTCATATAGAAATACAATTACTGGCTGATCAATATGGTAATAGCGTATGTGTTGGTGAGCGTGAATGTTCAATTCAAAGATATCATCAAAAAGTAATTGAAGAAGCTCCAAGTTCCTTTATCGATGAAGAAACAAGACAAAAAATGTATGCTGAGGTAGTAGCACTGTCTAAAAGAGTAGGATATTATTCTGCTGGTACTGTTGAATTTATGGTAGATAAGGACAAAAATTTCTATTTTTTAGAAATGAATACCAGATTGCAGGTAGAGCACTGTGTGACGGAGGAGATTACAGGCATAGATTTGGTGAAGGAGCAGATCAAAATTGCTCAGGGAGAAAAACTTGGAATGGAGCAATCTGACCTTTCCATTAATGGACATGCTATCGAAGTGAGAATTTATGCGGAAAACCCCAAAGAGAATTTTCTCCCAGATATTGGTAC
>JABSSF010000004.1:23784-37655 GCA_013214485.1 Rickettsiaceae bacterium
AGTTAATAACAGGCATTGATTTAGTAGAACAAATGGTACGTATTGCTGCAGCAGAAAAATTATCTTTTTCGCAAGAAGATATTAAATTAAAGGGCTGGGCAATTGAAGCAAGAATTTGTGCTGAAGATCCAACACGTTCTTTTCTACCTTCTAGTGGTAGAATTCTTAATTATAAAGAGCCACCAAAAAATGCTAATATCAGGGTTGATAGTGGGGTTGAATCTGGTGGTGAGATCAGCATGTTCTATGATCCAATGATTGCTAAACTATGTGTCTATGATGAAAATAGAGCAAAAGCTATAGAGCATATGAAAAGTGCTTTAAGTTTATTTGTTCTACAAGGAATTTCGCATAATATCAGCTTCTTAGAAGCATTAATTAGTCATAAGCGTTTTATTGAAGGAGATATTCATACTGGTTTTATTGAAGAAGAATATCCTGATGGGTTCTCTGGAGCAAAATTAACATCAGAAATTACTAAAGTATTTTTAGCAACAGCAATTTTTGCCTATATTACAGAACAAAAAAGAGCTTCATCAGTTACAGGGCAAATAGATGACCAATCACATAAAATAGGCACTAGATGGGTAGTAAATATTGATAATGGTCAATTCCCCGTGATTATCAAACCAGTAGAGGATGGTTTTAATATTAGGTATAGTAATAATCGTATCTATGTACGCAGTAATTGGAGTTTAGGCAGTCATTTATTTTTAGCTCTAGTTAATGGGCAGAAAGTAAATGTAAAAATAGAAAATATTATTACTGGATATAAATTAACTCACTCGGGAATTACAGTTGATGCTTATGTACGATCACCTAGAATTTCTGAATTAGAATCTTTAATGTCAGCTAAAGAAGATTATGATGATCAAAATGAACTACCAGCCCCGCTTGCAGGGCAAATTATTGGTATTAATGTTAAAGAAGGGGAGGAAGTAACAGAAGGGCAGGAATTACTGATATTAACAGCAATGAAAATGGAAAATATTATTACAGCATCACGTACTGGAAAAATAGCTAAGATACTAGTAACAGAGCAAGAAAATGTTAGTAGCGGTCAAGTATTGTTAGAATTTGAGTAAAGTAAAGGGTATTTACTCTTGCATCTATTGGTAGTACAATTAAAGTATAAGGATAAAATATGGAGAGGTGCATATGATATTACATTTAATACTTTTTATAGCAATAGTAACTGTCTGCTTTGGTTTAATATTTGCTACCCATATTTATGAATATTTTTTTCCAAATAAATCTATTGATCCAGAAATATCTGAGGAATGTGAAGAAGCCTTATTTTCAGAACCAGAGCCTAAGACTATCGATCATCTTCCTATCGATGATAAGTGAGGAATGTTGTTATGAATAAACATACTCAAACAATATCTCGAACTTCGGTGAATTTAAATTTCTTTTCTTTAGTAAAACCAAATTTCTCCAGGAATTTTTGTAACGAAGTTTTTCGTGGTGGTTTAGCATAGTTTCTTTTATATGGTTTGCCAGTTACATGAGTATAATTTTTAATTAATGATGGAATTACTTCCTTATAATAAACATGGTAAAGATCGTGCATGGTTGCTCTGGTGGTCAGATATCCCCATTTCATTACTTGTTGTGGTACTCTAGCTAAGGCCTCGATACAGCTAATTGCTTCTTCCTCTTCCTTGTTATCCCGCCTGTAAACATCAGCAATTGGAGTTAGATGGGTTTTCATATCTAGAATCATCATCCTTATCATTAATCCCATATATTTTTCCTTTGCAAAACGTTTGATAAAATGTAACTTGTTCTTATCTGCATATTGCAGGAATTTGTGACGATGATATTTCGCTAGGTTTTTTAAATAGAAAGTTTTTAAATTACTTACCTTATTATCATCATAAAATTTTAATTGTTCCTCTATTGCAATTATTTTAGCCATGCCAGCTTTAGCTAAATCAGCGAGTAACTTATCACATCTAGTAATATCATTAAGTCGCCCTTGACGCACATGCGGGGTTGCTTCAGTTCCTGCAAAATTAGCTGAATGTCGTGAAATTTGCCGCCCCTTACTATCTCTCTTAATATCTGCAAAATGACCAATTTCTTGCCCTGCAATTACTTGCATCCGAGCTGCTGCTGCCCAACCATCGCCGTAAATAGGATGATCTTCTCTATTCTTGGCAAATGGATCACCACCGCAAGAAACATAAATACATACATTACTACCATCAGTGCTTTGCATGCCGCTATTTTGTCCTGATCTTTTCCAATTTTGCATATCCATAACATCACCAATACTATTAGAGTAAGTAATAAATACTTCTACGCGATCAAGTAAAATCCAGCGAATGACAATAGGGTGAGCTGATTGGACAAAAATTCGAGCTAATCTTATTTTTAACTCATCAGTCACCGCTAGTAATTTACTTACTTTATTATTTAAATCAATCATTATCGAGGAAAGTTTCTTATCAGAAATATTCTTATTACGCCGCTGATAACGACGCTTTAAAGTTTGTTTAGTTAATTTGACTATTTCTGGATTAGTTAACTCTTCAATACTAAACATTAAATTAATACCAACAGCAGCATCAGAAAACCGGACGAAGTTACAATAATAATCAGTATCAATTCTAAGTCTTCCAGACGCTACTAGTTCTTGTGCCAAAGTTTCATATTCTATTTCTAAATCTTCAGCATATATAAGGGGGTGTTTGTCAAGAATATGATAAACTGATGTCATCTAACAGGCCTAAAAAATATAAAATATAAGCTGCAAGGAATTTATTATACTCCTTGAAAATAAATGCATATTTATGGTGTTTGGTTGATACTGGGTGTGGAATTATTGTTACTCCTTCGGGAACCCTTTCTTGTAAATCTCTAAATGCTCTTGGCATAATGGCAGCTGAGGTTACAAAACGTATTGATTCAAGTTGGAAATCAGTAATAAAATCAACCGTTTCTTCGATATAATCGTTTCTGCTATATTTTCTTTCATCATCAAAAACAAATTGTTCTGGAGTTACGCCATAAGCTCTTAAAAAATTCTCATATTCTTTTGCTGGTTTATTACCAGCAACATAAACAATGGGAGCATAACCATATTTTAGTAAACGAGTTGCTGTATATAATCTTTGTTTCTTAGCACCAAATACAATTATAGCATCAGTGATATTCCTATTTTCTAAATCATAACTATTTATATATTTTATATAATAAACAAAACCGCCAATCCACAGGGTAAATATGGTAATTAATAATGATAAAATAATTTTCTTAATGTTCATTTAAATATCTTAGTAAACTCATTTTTTAATAGTTTGTCAAAATCATTGAAAGATATTTCAACTCCTAGCTTATTTAATGAGGTTACTGGAAAATTATTAATTCCACAAGGAATAATACCTAAAAACTTATCAATATCCGTATTAATGTTGACTCCAATACCATGATAAGTGATCCATTTTCTAATTCTAACGCCAATAGCTGCTATTTTTGCTGGCATGTTATCTTGGTTTGTCCAAATACCTATTTTATCTGGGATTAAATAAGCTTCTATATCAAGTTGTTTTAATGTCGCTATAATCCAAGTTTCCAGGTTTTTAATATATCATTTTAAATCCTTTTCTCGATTGGGTGCTGCTAAATTTAAAATAGGGTAAATCACTCTTTGTCCAGGACCATGATAAGTAAATTTACCACCACGACCAGTATAGATAACTGGGATGTTATTTTTATGTAATAATTCATTAGCATCATAGCTAGTGCCAGCAGTATAAATATCGGGGTGTTCTACTAAATAAATAGTTTCAGAAGTTTTGCCATTAATGATATCATTTACAGTTTGTTCCATTATTTCAAGAGCATCTTCATAAGGAGTAATCCCTGGTAAAGTAATCCATTTAACCATTAAATAATCCTTATTATCTTCGTCCAAATAATTTTTCAATATCCTTAAGCTTTAGTTCAACATAAGTTGGCCTACCATGATTACATTGTCCTGAAAATGGCGTTTCTTCCATTTGTCTAAGTAAAGTATTCATTTCAAGACCATTTAATGTTCTACCAGCCCTTATAGCATAATGACAAGCATAGGTTTCAGTAACATGTTCAATTAACTCAGTAAGAGCAATATTTTCACCAAGATTTAATAAATTATCAGCGATGTCATTAATTAATTTCTCGGCATTTATCTCGCCAACTAGGCTTGGTGTCTCAGAAAAAATTACTGATTTTTCACCAAATTTAGCAACAGTTAAACCAAGTTTAGATAAATGTTCTTTATTCTCTTCAATTAATTCAGCCCTACGTTCGTCTGGTAACTCCACTATTTCAGGAATTAATAGACGTTGTTTCATCAATCCATCTTTGTCAATTTGTTGTTTTATTTTTTCATAACCAAGACGTTCATGTGCTGCATGCTGATCAGTTATTATTATACTATCTGCTGTTTGTGAAATAATATAAGTTTGATGTAGCTGAGCTTTAGCTGCCCCAAGTGGGTAATCATCAGCTTTACTTTCTTCTTTTCTCGTTTCGATGATAATGTCTGCGTTATCTGCAATAATTTCAGCATTTGGTTTAGTATCAATTAATTTCTTATCCTCTAAAAAAGTTGGTTTCTCAGCAATTTCTTTAGAAGGTAACGTTGTCTCTGCAGCCAGAGCATAATCAGGTCGCACTAATTTAGAAGTTAAATCATTTGATGTTTTTTCGTTTAAAGTCGTTGATACTTGTTCTGCTAATACGTTTGTATCGTTAGTTGGCATTTGAAAAGTTTCTTGTGATAAATTATCATTAAAGCTTTTAGAAGAAGAAAAATTTGCAGTTTGATTAGCATTAGATTCTGCTAGATTATTATTCATATAATCTAAAGCTTTTTTAGCGGCACTATCTGCTACACGATAATTAGTATTATTTAAAGCATCTTTAATGGCTTTGATGACTACACTTCTGATACTATTTGGGTCATGAAATCTAACTTCTGTTTTTGCTGGATGAACGTTAACATCAATTAATATTGGATCAATTTTTAAATATAGTACTGCAATAGGGTATCTATCACGAGCTAGAAAATCTTGATAAGCAACTTTTAAAGCTATATTTAAAACTTTATCTTTAACTGGTCTGTTATTAATGAATAGAAATTGGTCATCACTTGCAGCTCTATTATAGGTAGGTAGACTAGTAAAGCCAAATATTTCAATATCATCATTTTGCCAAAATACGTAAGTAGAGTTATCAATAAACTCTTTACAAATGATATTTTGGATTCTATTTTTTAAATTCTCTTCTGAATCGAGATTAGTTTCAGCTCGTACTTTTAGCAATTCTTTATCATTGTGAATTAAAGTAAAACTAATTTTTGGGTGGCTAAGAGCTATTTTTTTTACAATGTTAGTACAAGCATTTAGTTCTGTACGATCAGAGCGTAAAAATTTTAGCCTTGCCGGGGTAGCAAAGAATAAATCACGGACAGTAATGGTAGTTCCTTCATTACAGTTAGCAATTTCAGCTGGATGTATTTTAACGCCAATAATAGCTAGGGTATAGGCCTTATTTACGCGTGTTTTTTTAGAAATAATTTTAAATTTACTAATAGCACCAATGGAAGGAAGGGCTTCACCCCGGAAGCCAAAACTATTAATATTTAACAAATCATCTTCATCAAGTTTAGAAGTAGCATGACGTTGAATTGCAAGTTCTAATTCTTCTTTACTCATACCACAGCCATCGTCAGTAATAGTAATTAAATTTTTCCCAGCTTGCTCTAGAATAATTTGTATCTTAGTTGCTCCAGCATCAACGGCATTTTCTACTAATTCTTTAACTACAGAAGCAGGGCGTTCAATGACTTCTCCTGCTGAGATCTTATTAATTGTATTTGTTGATAAAATTTTTATAGCCATAATTTTAATTTATTTAATATTACTATTTGTAATTCTTAGATGTAATTTATACAAAACATAAGATATCACTAAAATTATAGTAATGAAATAATAAATTGGTAACCAAGATAAATTTGTTTGCTGATAAATGAAAGTACAAATAAAAGCAGTAGGAGCTGAGATTATTATTGAACCAACTGCATGGCTTAAACTAAATATCCGATATCTGATGCTTATTGGGATTGCTGCTTTAAAAATTGCTGCAGCTGGAATAGTAATAAAAGGTAAGAATATAGTAGTTGCCATAAATAAATAAGGGTTAGTTTTATTTTGACTTAAAAAATATCCTTGCCAAATAGAACAGCTAACAACGCCAATAACGCCAAAAATAGTAGTTTTATAACGATTAAATTTATCTGCAATAAAACCACTAATTACTGCAAAAATCATATATGTTATTATACTACCAGCGATAAAAAGCTTCATAGTAGAATGATCTATAGTATGTAAGATCTTAAAATTATAAGTACCAAAAAAGATGATAATAAACTGATGACTTGCTCCGATGCTACCTGCAAGAATTAAGCATAAAATAAACAATGATTGCTGCTTATTAATTATTTGCCTAACTGATAATGATTTAAATTTATCAAAATCTTGATGCTTAGCTATTTTTATAGAATCTGAGAATTTCATTAAATACATGGTTATTATAGCTATTATACCAAGTATGCTACCAACTAAAAAGCTAAAACGCCAACTATCATCTGGTATTGTTTTTAGAGTAAAAAACCACACTGAAAAAGAAGCAATTAAGGAACCAAGCATAGTAAATAGGGCAGTAAGGCCAACACCTAAACATTGGTTTTTAGGATGAATATGTTCATAGATAAAAATTCTTACCCCATCAGAACCAGAAGAAGCAAAGGCGCAAACAACAAGGCGATAACTAAGTAAGATAAATACTGCAAACATGCCAATTTGTTGATAAGAAGGCGTAAGATAAATTGCAAGAGAAGCAATTGACGAAGCAATTAAACTAATAGTAAAACTAGAAGAACGCCCCTTTAAATCGCCGATTTTACCTAAAATTAATGCTCCTACTGGTTTAGCAATTATTCCTAACCACAAGATTATATATGTATTTAATAACTGAATTATTGATTCATTTGTAGGGAAAAAATATTCGGAAATTTTTGCTGCCATAAATCCAAATAAATGATAATCATAATATTGCACTAGTACTACTAATGCAGAAATAAAAAAACTTTTTTTGGTCATAATATATTTTTGTTACTGACTATAGTTAAATAGCTTGAAAATGAGGAAAGGATAGTAGAATCCAGTCATTGCGAGAACATTTATGTTTGCGGCAATCCAGAGAAAAAATGTAATAGAATCAAATCTGGATCACTACGCAGGTACACCTGCTCGTGATGACGCTCCTCTTCCTTATTTTCAAATTATTTAACTATATATACTTAAAACAAATGAAAAACCAGGTTTTTGCTAGAATGCTATTCAAGTTCAAAGATTTTACCACAATAAGGACAATCAAACTTTTTTAAAGTTGGATCAATTTCAAGATAGACTTTTGGATGATCATAAGGCGCTTCCTTGCCACAACAAGATACAGATTTATCAGTAGTTTTTTCAATTTCTTCAGCAGGCATTTATTTTAACTCCAGTAAAATAGTATTTCTTAATTTAATAATAATAGCTAGAGCAGTAAAAGGCAAACAAAAATCTTATCATAGTTCATAACTTAATTAAATTACATAGATTTTACAAAATCATTTACTTTTATTAATAATTCATCTATAATTGTCAAGAATTAATTAATTATTTTTATTATTATGAGTAAAAAACTGACAGAAGAAGAAGCAGCTTTAAAGATGCTTAAAGAAAGATCCTTTGAGCAAATTACTAATAAGGATATAGATTTAATACTAGATAAAGGTTATACACTAGTATTTAGAGAAATAGTAAAGCAAATTGTAAAACCAGGATACTCTGTTTTCACAAATAAGGAAAAAGAAAATATTTCCAACTATATTAAATATAAATTTAACACAGCTGACTGTTATGGTGAAAATCACCAAATAGAAATTTCTCATAATAAGGCTTCTAGTACATTAATAAAATCTTTTACTCCTAAAGAGCTTGTTTTAGTACTAACTTATCTTGGAATAAAACATACTTTCCTTGATGAAAACACAGGTTATTTATTAACAACACAAATACAAGGAAAAGAACCACCACATGAGGAAGTAGACATTCCAGAAATTTGTAAAGTAAAACTAAATAATGATGCGTTACTTGTTTGGGAACATTCTAATAAGATAGTGGATACTACTTCAGGCTTATATCCTATCTGGGCAGTAGATGACAAAGGAAATATGTATATTAACAGCTATGATAAGCATCGCCCAGTACATTCACAACTTTTAAGCTATGGTAATAAAATATTCTTATTTGGTTATTCAATGCAATATTATGGCGGCTCTATGGCTACTGGAGGTGAATTACATGCTGCTATTGGAAAAATTTTGCCTTTTAATAAAGATAATATTTCCACGGGGGTAGATAATGGTACAGGACATTATTTATCAACTTTTCATCAATTTATTGCTTTGTATAAGAATAATAAATTTTTTAGAAAAATACTAGAAAATAATTTTAAAAAATATGTAGAATTTAAACATTTACATATTAATCATAAGCATTTACCTGATTTAACTGAGAATCAATTATTTAAAGATGCTAAAAAGCATCCTTATCATAAAATAGGTAAGGGGGTACCTATTTTTTATCATATTTTAGATTGTTTACCAGATAATGGAAAAAATGAAAATGATTATTATTTTGATACATTACGTGAATGTTTACCAAAGGGATTAGTAGTAAATACTGATCCAGTTTTTGAAATTTTAGATGATGAGTTCTTAAACAACAATAATGATCCTGAAATAGTACTTGCAAGAAATGGAACAAATACTATAAATGATAAATATATACCTGAAATGGCTGTATATATGGAGTTAGGTAAATTAGCTAAATTCGACAATCATTATTTTTCTGATAATAACAAATTTCATCAAGATTTATTTATGAAATATGGTAAAGAAAGTTTTGCAGACATAATAGAATATTGCTTTGACGCTCAATATAATGATAATATTAACTATACTTGGAAATCATGTATTGAACTTTTACTAAAACACCACAAAGAAGTTGTTATAGAACCAACAGATCTTTGTAATTTTATAATTCAATGTTCAGAGTTCAAAGACTTGGAAAACTTATTTATAGAACACTCTATAGATGCACTACTAAGTTATAAAAATAATGTAACAAGTGATGATTTTTCACAAAAACTCAGTGATTATTTTTATAAAGTATTAGATATGACTATTAATTATAACGTCAATAGTCAACTTATTGTTTATAACATATTAAATAAATTATTTAATAATCCGAATCATAAAAAAATGATTTTACCATCTCCAGAGCCAATGCTTGATTTATTTAATGAAGCTATAAAAAATAATGCAATAAATATAATAGATTTATTATTAGAAGAATTTTCAGATGCATTTATCGACTCTATAGATTGCCAACTTTCTAACAAATCTGAACATATGGAAGTATTATTTAATGGTATAATGAGTGCTTTACGTATCAGAAATATTAAATATTCTGGTTGCGATAAAGGTGGTATTACAAAACTAGCAAAATTTTTAGTAGCAGAAATGTCCCCAAAATTAGAAGCAAATCTAAATATGGGTACAAGGCACATGGAAATCTATAAAGAAGACTATAACAAGAAGATAGCAGCATCTATTGCTTCTATGCAAGAAGATATGAATGATAATGATAGCTACTACTACTTTTCTGATAATTGTCAAAATGATGATCTTGCTGGTGAATCATATTCATATGATGGTACTTAATTTATTCTGTTAGTATAAGGCTAAAAAGATTTATTTTAATTCTTTAAAAAATCTAGTGCTTTTTATTTATGGTCAATCAACAGAATTTAATATCATTACTGTCAAAATTTGCGTAATAAATTATCTATCATTTTAGCAAAAGCACCATTACCTAAAACATTAGTTCCAGTAATTACTGGATCAAATAATATATATAAAGAAGTAATAAGTGACATCATTTCACCATTAAACCCTAGATAAGTTTCAAGTATAGGTAACATTACAATAATTCCTCCACCAGGTATTGCTGCAACTGAAAATTTAGCTATTACAAAATAAAAAGCAAATGTTAAATAACAAAGCAGAGATGGTTCGGGCATGCCAAAGCTTTTAAGTATTGCAAAAGCTAATATTGGAATTGCAAAACAATCTCCTATAAGATGAATATTAACCGTTGCTGGAATAACTGATCGTGCCAAATCTTTATTTTGTGCATTATTTTCAGCGCCAACTATAGTAAGTGGCATGCTCGCTGCACTAGACATACTAGTAAAACCACTAATTGCTGCTGGTAAAATATTTTTTATAGTAATTAAAAAATTACGTATCTTTAAATTACTGAGGATGAAATAAGCAATCATCACGTAGCTAAGTTGAGTTATGGCAATTAAGATAAAAATTATAGTATAATCTTTAACAATAAATTCAATAACTTCGTCATGCTGTAATTTCACGACAAATCCAGCAATAAATAACGGCATAAAATATACAAAGCTAGATAGTATCTTATTAATTATTATTTCTAATTTTTTAGCTATAATTAGTGATTTTTCAGGTTGAAATTTAGAAGTTATGAGTCCTAAAACAATACCTATAAACATTGCTTTATCATTTGCAATTAATTTTGGAAATTCTATAATCCATAAAGGAACTAATTCACCAAGATTAGCTGGTTTTAAAATTGATAAATCAAAATTATATACCCAAACTCCTACATAATGACTTAAAAATGTTACTGTAAAATTAGAAATACATACTAAAATTAATATTACACTGATAATTTTAGTAGCATTTTTAGATAGCATTACAGCTGCTTTAAATAATAAGCTTAATATTACTAAGGGTAATAAAAAAACTATCATCTCTTTTATAGTTGAGCTAATAGAATATAAGATCTGCTTGATAATAAATGGTAAAATCGGATCTAAACAAATTACGGCAATTATTATTGCCACCAATATAACTGGTATTTTATAAAACATAATTTTTCTCTAATTTAATTGTTAGTGAACTCAAGTAATTATTTACAAATTTGAGTTTATCCCAGGTGAATAGATACCTGTTTTTTCATTCGTCTTGAGTATAAATAATAAAATTGTATAATGAATAGAATAGATAATTTACCGGTACAAACCGGTGGTGTTACTAGTGGTTGCTGCTGCTGTAATGGCGGAAACCTTAAGAGAAAAGATATTAATGTTTATATGTTTATATAACATTTTAATCCAATTAAAATTAACTTGTTATTTAATGTATAGTAAAAATTATTTTTTATCAACAAAAATTTTTAGATTAATATGTAGAGCCATTAAATTCTCTATAGAAAAAATAGATGCCCTGCCTAAAATTGATTCAAAAAATTTTGATCTTGTAGCACTCCCATGTTAGACTGTAGCAAAAACTAATTAATAATGCAGTTAATTATTCAAAAATTTGGTGGTACTTCAGTAGGTAATATAGAACGTATCAAAAATGTAGCTAAAATTATTATTAATGAAATTAAGCAAGGCAATAAGGTTGTTGTTGTTGTTTCAGCTATGGCTGGAGTTACTAACTCTTTGATTAGTTTAGCACAACAATTACTAGATTTAAATAATATTACTAATTTACAAGAATATGACACCATATTGAGTACTGGCGAGACAGTTGCTGCAGCAAGCCTTAGTTTAGAACTACAAAGATTAAATATAAAAGCTAGATCAATGCAAGGTTGGCAAATACCAATTAAAACTAATGATTCATTTGCCGAATCTTTAGTTACTGATATTGATAAACATGTTTTGAATGAATTAGTAAAAAATAATACAGTTCCAGTAATTACTGGTTTCCAAGGAGTAACTAAAAATGGGTATGTAACTACACTAGGTAAAGGAGGGTCAGATATTTCAGCAGCTTTAATTGCTGCTAAGTTACAGGCTGATAGGCTGGATATTTATACTGATGTTACGGGAGTCTTTACAGCTGACCCCAGGATTATTCATAATACTAGTAAATTAGATACTATCTCGCAAGAAGAAATGCTGGCACTTAGTAGCTCTGGTGCTAAACTATTACATGAAAGAGCAGCCCTTGCTATCTTACGCTATCGTCTTAATGTACAAATATTATCTTCTTTTGATAATATCTCAGGAACTACAATTACTACAGCTAAAAAAACAGTTAATAAACAGGGAAAAAAGATGGAAAATAAATTAGTTACCGCAATTACTTCTGATAAAAATATATTAAAAATAGATATTGATTGCCAAGATAATAGCAGTAAAATTTATCAATATCTAGCAAAAGAGCAATTACCATTAGAGCAAATAAAATCAGATGGTAATAAATTAACTATTATGAGTCATCTAAATCAGAAACATAAATTTATTACTAGCTTAGAGGAGCTAAAAAAACAAACAATTATAAGAAATTATACTGTAAATACAAACATTGCTACAGTAACTTTGGTAGGTTATGGTATAAAGAGTGATAGGTCTTTATGTTGGAAGTTGATTGATATTCTAAGCAAAATAGAAGTAACAGCTTTAACTATCGATATTTCTGAAATAAAGGCAACAATACTTGTTAATGACACTGACAATGAAAAAGTAATAAAAACATTACATGATTATTTTATACCTATACCATGAACTCATTTATATCACTAACAATAATGTCGATAAAAAAATTAAATCCAGCAACGTTACTTTGCAACCCGATATTAATGTTAGTCTTTATAGTAGCTAGCTGGGCAACTATCATTTTATTTAACGAAATTTATCAACAAACAGGAAATATTATTCTTTATAGCCAAATGACATTTTGGTTATGGATGACGTTGTTTTTTGCTAATTTTGCTGATAGTTTCGCTGAAAGTAAAAGTAAAAATATTGATTTTACTCAGCATAATAAGAAGCCAGGTAAACCTATTAAAAGAATATCCTCAATAGATGAGATTGATAATTATATTGAAGTAAAAAAAAACGAAATAAAACCAGGAGATTTAATATTATTAGAAGTAGGGGACATAATTCCTCTTGATGGTATAGTGTTAAAAGGTAAGGGGTATGTTAATGAAACAGAAATTACTGGTGAAATAGGTAATGTATTAAAAAACTCTAATAACAATAATAGCTTAATAGCAGGTAGCGTAGTTGAAACTTGTGATTTGCTAATCATGCAAGTTAATTTATCCAGCCACAGATCTTATTTTACCAGAATATCACAATCCTTAAAGAGGATTAATCGAGAATCACTTGCCTCTGAGCTAGCCTTACAAAGAATTATTTTTGGCCTTACTATGTTATTTATTACAGTTACCATCACCATATTTACTATTGCTGATTATTTTACTGTAACAATTCCTATTATTTATTTATTAGATTTAGTAATAGTTTTAACTCCTACCACAATTTCAGGATTACAAAAAGCAATAACTAATTATGCTAGATTTAAGCTAAAACAAAAAGATATAAAGATTTTTGATAATTTAGCCTTAGATAATGCTGTTGATATTAATATAGTTTTGCTTGATAAAACTGGTACTTTAACTAGAGGACAAAGAAAAATAATTGATTTTACACCAATTAATGAAGATAAAAATCAGGAATATAATAAATATTTATATTTATCTTCAATAGATGATAATACTACTGAGGGTAAAAGTATAAAAAAATATGCTGAAAATATGCTAGCTGCCAAAACTAAACAAGCTTGCACGCAAAGCAAGTTAGAATATTTAGAATTTAATACGACAAGTCAAATAAGTGGTTGTAATTACAAAAATCTTGAAATCAGAAAAGGTAGT
>JABSSF010000004.1:37665-39397 GCA_013214485.1 Rickettsiaceae bacterium
GCTAAATATTTAGGTAAGTCTGTAAGTGATTTAACTGATCAGTTGCAGCAAATTATTAAAAAAATAGCTAAACAACATGGTACTCCTTTATTACTTACAGTAAATAAAAAAATAGTAGGAGTCATTAATTTAAGTGACAAATTACGTTATGGAGTTAAAAAGCAAATAGAATATATAAATAATGAAAATATAGAGACAATAATGGTTAAAGGAGATAATAAACTAACTGCTTCTTATATAGCTAAAAAAGCTGGCATTAAGTCATTTTATGCCGAATTTACTCCGATTAAAAAATTAAACTTAGTCAAAAAACTGCAAAGCCAAGGTTATGTTATTGCTATGTACGGTGATGGAGCTAATGATTTATTAGCTTTAGCTCAAGCAGATATAGGAGTAAGTTTCATAGATAGTAATAATTCATCTTCTTTAAATACTAGCAATGTTTTAATTAAAACTCGTGATTTAACAGAACTAATTGAGTTAAGAAATGTTTGTCGTAGAATGACTGTAAAAAGAGGAGCACTTACTGTATTTTCCTTAAGTTCTGATATAGCCAAATACTTTGTTATAGTTCCAGCCTTATTTACTACAGCTTTCCCTAGCTTAGCTGAATTAAATTTCATGAAATTCCATTCACTTGAAGCTATTATTTTAGCCTCAGTAATGTTTAATGCTTTAGTTATATTAGCCTTAACACCAATGATTTTTTCAAGTTCTAGTTGGTTACGTAGCCGTAGAGCTTTATGGAAAAACATGTTATTTTACGGCATAGGTGGTATTATATCACCATTTATTTGTATTAAAATTTTTGAATTACTGATTTATAATATTGGTCTATTATGATAAGAGAAACTTTTATTGGTAAACTTATTATAGAATTTATTACCAGTATTGGTTTATATATTTTATCTTTTTTACTGATAATAGGCTATAGTTACTTATTATATATAAGTGGTCATAAATTTTGGCCAAATCAAGCAACAGGTAGTTTAATTATTGATCAAAACAAGCGGATTAGAGGTTCATATTTAATTGCTCAAGAATATAATAGTGATAAATATTTTAAGGGACGTAGGCAAGCAAATAGTCAAAGTAAATGTAATGTTGCTTTACATAGTCGTGAAATCAAAAATAGTTTATCGGTTGAATATGATACATTACTTAAACCGTTTGATATTAGTTTAATTTCATCATCTAGTAGTAATTTAGATCCGTATATTATGACAAGGGATGCTGTGCTACAAGCTGAAAATATTGCTAAAGTTAGAAATATTGATCTCGATATTATTAAACAAATTATAAGAGATAATACTATATTTGCTAATTGGCCATTTTTTACTTTAGACATTGTTAATGTTACTAAGTTAAATAGTTTATTAGATGAATTATAACTTTATCTAATAAATTCTGTTGCAATATGGTCAATAAGATAGTATTTACTATAGCTGAAGTGGATGAAAGTTAAGTTCTTCATTTGCTCTAGATATATTCATTTATATAAATAAAATACATATGGGAACTAAGATACATTCATCAGCAATAATTGAAAAAGGAGCACTAATAGGAGAAGGTAGTAGCATTGGAGCTTATTCTATTATAAAATCAGGAGTCAAGATAGGTAAAAATAATATCATTCACTCACATGTAGTAATTGAGGGTGATACAATTATTGGTGATGATAATATGATTTTTCCATTTGCCGTTATCGGCTCAATGCCGCAGGTTATCAGTT
>JABSSF010000040.1 GCA_013214485.1 Rickettsiaceae bacterium
AAAAAAGCATCTCCAAGCCATTCAATAAGACTTAATGCCTTTCTGTGGACTCTGGTAATATTGATGAAATATGATACTATAATTCCAATAAATATAAATATTAGTTTATTACTTATATGCATATCTATGTCTTTAAATTGTTTGTTTTGATCAAAAAAATCACTAACAAATGGTAGGTAACTATAAAAGAAAGTAATAATAGTGACTATAATTAATATAGTACTTAAACTTAATTTACTATAAAAATCTAACTTGTTTAACGTTATCTTGTCACAGTGTATCAGTTCGCGCCATGGGATAACTATAACGGTCATAAAACTGAGGAAAAGTGAAGTATAACGTAAATTATTTTCAGTAATGAAATAATTAATAATTGTTTTATTATGCAAAGTAAAAGTAAATGGTATACCAATCATTACTACTATACCTATTATTAGAGAGCCAAAAATTAAGGGGTTTTTTACATAACCTAAGGCTGTGCAATCTTTTATTTTAGCAAAATCAATTAAGGATGCTACAGATACGCTAAGTAGTAATTTATACAGAATATGAATGAATAAATAACATGTAGTACTATACAACGTTATTTCATTACCAATACTAATACCAATGACCATAAATCCAATTTTCATTATTGATAAATAACAAAGTAAACTAAGCAGATTATTTTCAAATAGGGCTCTTGCAGCACTGTAAATTATCATAATTATTGCTACATATTGTAAAATTTCACTCCCTGCAAAAAGTTTTAATACTAATATTACTGATATTTTAGTTGAAAAGGATATTAAATATAAAAAACCGCTAGGAGAGCTTTCTGGGTAGTAATTAACCATCCATCCGCTGAAAGGAAATGATGCAAGGTTAACTACAAATCCAGCTAACATAATCATTAATATTACGGAGGAATATCTAGGATTATTTAATAAATCTGTAACTAGTACAAGCTCAGTACTTCCTGTTTTCATTATTATATAAGCAATACCAATGACAATCATATTACCGCTCATTAGATGAGTTAAGAAATATTTTTTTGCTGATCTTAAACTTGAACGATGAACGCCAATGAAGATTATTGCTGCAGAAAAAATCATCATTAGTTCGAGACCTGCAAAAAGTGAAACAAAATCACCCGCGAAAAGAGAGGTAAAAGCAAAAGCAGCGTGACAAGTACCAAAAATTAGTTCAAATTTTTTATTCCTACTAATTGCATATGAATTAGCTACAAATAACACAATGATAAAGGCAAAACCTATTAATTTGCTAGAGGAATCATAATTTGCTATTAAAGATATTTTGTTAAATGATGCTAATGTTTCAGTTAAAGATAATTTGGTTAAAATAATTCCAGTAATTATTGGATAAATTAAGGCAATAAAATTAAATATTTTTTGCTGTTTAAAACTAATTACTAGTAATATTGCTGCGATTAAAATTATTATTGTTGGATGCTGGTATAACATATATTACTCTAAATTTTAAAGGTATATTAAAAATTGTTGAATTACTTGTTGTAAGGGTAAGAAAAATATTACTCCAAGCAGACAAAAAGCTAAACTATAAATCATTAAACTAGGTAGCTTTAATTCAGCTTTTGGCATTTTACGATAGTTTATTTTACCATTTTCATTAAGTTCATAAAATTGTGATTTTAACTTAACATGGGAATTAAATTTTTTATTTACGGGTCTATAGACAAAGATTAACATTCTAATCATATAAATAGCAGAGAATAAAGTACTAATACCAAGAGTAATCATCACCACAAGATTTTCTTCCTCTGCTGCAGCTAGCATAATGTAAAATTTACTTATAAACCCAGCAAATGGTGGAATTCCCATTAAAGAAAGCCCAGCAATAAGCAGAATAAAACTAGTTTTTGGCATTACATCTCTAATACCTATTAACTCCACGACCTTATATGAATTTTTGACGCTATACATATTACCAGCAGAGTAAAAAATACATATTTTAGTAAATGAATGTGATACCATATGCATAATTGCTGCAATTAGTCCTTTGGGTGTAAGCAAAAATGCACTAATTAAAGCAATACTTAGTTGGTTAATTGTCGAATAAGCAAGTACCATTTTAATTTGACTATATTTTAATGCTTGCATTGAACTATAAATTATTGTGAAAGCTGGAAGTAATATTAACCAATTATAATCTAAGAATAAATTATGTAGGAAATTTAAGCCAAAAACATAAGCTAAGATTTTATAAATACAAAATAGCCCAGTTTTAACAACTACAACAGCATGTAACAAAGCACTAACTGGATAAGAAGCAACCATAGCAGAAGGTAGCCATTTATGTAGTGGATAAACAGCGGCTTTGCTAACTCCGAAAACAAACATTAATAATAAAATAGTTGCCATATTATCAGAAAAATGTCCAGCAATAAAGCCACCTGAAGTGAAATTACCATGGCCTACAGTAACGTAGATAATAATTACCGCTGGAAGAAATAATATCAATCCACTAAGTAGGAGAATTTTTAAATAATTAAATAATCCTTTACTAACATTTTCTCCATCTTTGTGAGCAATTAATGGTATTGTTGATAGAGTAAGTAACTCATAGCCAATAAATAAAGTAATTAAATTTGCAGCTAAAGCTATAGTTACACCAATCATAATACTTAAATTGGCAAATAATAAGAATCTACTACTATTTTCCATTTGATTGACTGCTAGGAATTTAATGGTATACATTAAAGCAAAGATCCACAAAATAGAGATAAGATTTAGGAAAATTAATCCAATTGGTTCTAGATGAAAAGCAATAGCATATTTATCAATATGGAATAATTCTAGCTCAGCACTTATACCGTGTAAAAATAACCAATCTATTATTAAGACATTAATAAAGAAAATAATGCTCAAGGTAGTTAATAAAAAGGTACGAATAGTGGTGTCTTCTTTTTTTATAAAGGGAATTATTAGATTTAATAACCCAACTAGTAAGGTAAAAATAATTAAGATATTTGGTGATACTAGTTCCATCATATGCTATTTAATAATGATAAAATTGATTCTGTATTTATAGTAAATTTAGCTATATTATTAATATATAATAGGCTGATAAATTGTAATAGTACAATAAATACTAAGCCATAAAGTTTATTATTTATAATAATAGTATTATCAGTATTTGGAGCAAAATATATTGCCTTAACTATACGCATATGATAAAGAATTGCAAATATAGAGCCTATTATCACAATAATAAATTCAAGATAAAGCTTACTATTAAACAATAGATCAAAAATCTTTATTTTTATAAAGAACATACTAGTAAGAGGTAATCCAGCGCTAAAAATTAAGCTAAAGGCAACTAAAATTTTGAATAATTTACTATCTTTGATCATTTGAAAATTATCAATTAATAATTCATCAGTTTCATTTTGAATATAAGCAATGATTGTAAATAGAGCAATTTTATTAATGCTATCTAATATTAAAAACTGAAATAATAATTCTCTTGCTGGGATAATAGTAAGTAGCAGTAGGCTATAGCCTATTTGTGATGCTGTAGAATATATTATTATTATTTTGATATTTTTAGTTCTAAAGGCAACAAAGGTACAAATAATAATAGTTATTAAGGCCATTGGTCTAATTATTGTAGAAATAATTGCTAAAATAATGGTGTCATCAATAACGAAATGGATAAATCTCATAATCATATAAATACCAACGATAGAAGAGATCGCTGCCATATAACTTAACATAAAAGGTGAGGTAGTGGAATAAGCTCTTATCATCCAAAAATGCATTGGAAAAAAAGCCATTTTTAAAATAGCTCCAGTAATAAAAAACACTACCGCAGTAATTATGATTCGGGAATTACTATGATCTTTAATAATTGTAGCAATGTCACTAATATTTAAACTTCCTGTAAAAGCTAATAAAAATCCGATAGCAATAAGGATAAGTGTTGCTCCAATGGTACCCAGAATTAAATAATCAAATGCTCCAACTAAGGCTCTAGGGTTATTTCCTTTTGACATTAATACGTAACTTGCTAAGGATGAAATTTCAATAAATACATATAAATTGAATAGGTCATTAGTACTAATTACCCCAAGAAAACCAGTATGAGCAAATAATAGCATAGTAAAGAATAAATGTTGTCTTTTGCTGTCAATAAATTTAAGTATCGTATTCTTAATTAAGCCAAAGCCAAATAATAAGAATATTGTTAGGACTAAGTTAATATATACAATGATCGGTTGGTTTAAATTATCCAAATGATAGGCAATGCCAATTGGTGCTGGCCAATTACCAAAATCATAATTTATATTATTTGCCGCAATTGGTAACCCATATAATGCTAAAATCAAGGAACATATAGTAGCTGTTAATGCTACAAGCCAAGCAATATATTTATTATAAGAAATTGCAGAAAAAAGAGCAGCAAAAAAGGGTATTAATATTTGCAGAGCAGGTAAGTGTTTTATTATAACCATTATTTTTCCCTGAGTTTACTGATTCTTAAATCTTAAATTTAAATTAATATTAATTTCTTGTTCAGAAATATTACCGTATGATTTATACATTTGATAAATTAAACTAAGCCCAACTGACATCGTAGCAAATCCAACAACAATAGCAGTTAGCATTAATACATGAGGCAGCGGACTTGATAATAAATAAGAACATTTACTTTCACCATTGTTACAAATATCAATTGGAACGATACCAGAGCTTATTTTACCAAGAGCAATATAAAAAATTAATACAGCATTTTGAAAAATACCAATACCAATAATTTTACGTAAATAATTATCACTAGTTAACATGATAAATAAACCACTAGCTAACACCATTACTGCAAAAAAATAGATTAAATTTAACATAATTTAAGCTCCTTAATTATTATTTCCTAAACAAAAATATATTAAACACATAACTGCTGCAACAGTAATACCTACTCCCAGTTCTATAGTAAAAATACCAATATGTTGACCAAGTATTTTATCAGTAGCAATTGAACTATAATTTAAATAATTATCATTAAATATCAAGGAAATAACACCAATAGATGAATAAATAGCTACTCCTAAAATGCTACATAGAGTTAAAATATTTATTGAAAATATCCGTTTAATATCATTTTTATCACTAATAAGGTCAAAAGCAATTATACTACTGGCAAAAATTACTCCAGCTTGAAACCCGCCACCTGGAGAAACTTCACCATTTATTTGAATATAAAAAGCATAAAGAATAATAAAAGGTAAGATAAATAAGGTTATCTTTCTTAATATAATGAATTCTTTAAGCATTTTTTCCTCGCCGTGATGATAATATAAGTAATACTCCAATAGCTGCAATTAATATTACTGTAGCTTCGCCTAGAGTATCAAAACCACGATAACTTGCTAAAATGGCTGCAACAATTGAAGGTATAGCAATATCCTGATGAGTATTTTCAAGATAATATTTGTTAACATGGGTTTGTAAAGGAGTATCTGGATTGCCAAATTCAGGTAAGTCTAAACTTGCCCAAGTTAAAATAGCTATTAAAGCTAAGCTTAAAACAGTAGCTAAGGAGAGGCGTAAAATTTTAGCTTGTTTTGCTTTTTCACCAAAGATTTTAATTAGATTTAGCATAACACAACTAGATAATGCGGCTCCTAAAGCTGTTTCTGTCATTGCAACATCTGGAGCGTCTAAAAGTAGATAACACAAGGATATCATTATACTAAAAACTGATAAGATGATTATCGAATGTAGTAAATTACTAGAGCATATTAATTTTAAACAAGTGATTGTAACTATTAAACCAGTAATTAAGAGCAAAGCTAGATCTATGGTAAAATCTAATTGCTGCGGTAGTTCTACAAGCTTAAAAAATGAGAAATTATTAAACATTTATTTTACCCTGCCATCTTTATCTACTTTAAAAAGTACTGATGCTCTAGCAAGCGCATGTGCTGCAGTTGGATTTAATAATATTATTAAAGCAATAATTGCAATTAATTTAAAGCTATTTAAGTAGCTATCTTGCATTAATGCCAAACCAAATAAGCAAAATGGTATACCACAACAGTCAATAACACTTGCTCCATGTAATTTTGTATAAAAATCTAGAAAGCGATACAAAGCAATTATTCCAGAAATAATCACAAATAAACCAATAATTACAAATAACCAAGCGAAATAAACCATATAGTCTTTAGAAATTATTATAATCCATATTATACCTTATACAGATTATTCAAAGCTTTCAAGTAATCTATGTTCAGTTGAGGTATTTTTTGTATTATTCTTTTATAAATTAAATAAAAATATTAGAACTTGTTGCAAAAAATTCAATAATGTTTTAAATTCTCCTTGTTGGTTATAGTTAAAAAATTATCTAGGTTATTGAAATAACATGCAAAATAAAATTAAACCAGCTTTTTTTCAAAGCTTTTTTAGCATTTTTAATTTTTATGATCAAAGTCCGAAATATAAATATAATAATGAACTTACAGAATATTTATTAAGTTCAGCAAATGATTTAAGTACAGCTTATAAAAAGCTTAAGGAACAATATGAAAACTTATAAAAAATTTTTTGAACATGATAGTTTAAATAAAGGTTACGCTAAGACTGATAATGTTAGTAACAGTGGATCAAATAATATCAAACAAAAATATCGGCATATTTTACCGCCAATAGACATGGTTGAACAATATGAAGAATTATATCCTGGTACTTTTAAGCAACTAATAAATATGTCGGAGCAAGAACAAAAGCACCGCCACTCTATAGAAAGGTTACAAATAGAAAAAGCTAATAAATTATTATATATTGGTAAAATATTTTCATTATTTTTCATTATAGCGATTTGTATTACTACGGTTGTTTTGTCACTTGTGGGGGATTTCATTGAAGTTGCTATTTTTGCTGTTGCTGCGTTTTTAACTGTTATAGTGGTATCTAGTTTAAATTATTCTATTAATAAAAAGAACAATTATTCAGATAGAGGTAATAATGCTATTAGATCTAATAATAATGTAGAAATGAAAAATAAAAGAAATAGAAGAAAATAGCTAAGAGTTACAATTCACCATTGCTAAATTTAATTAGATATGTATAATTTACATGTTTATTAAATATTAATTAAATAAAGGTAGGAAATTATGAAAGTTTCAATTTCAGGACAACATATATCAGTTGGTGAGTCTTTGAATGACCATGTTACAGCTAGAATTAATGAACTTGTAGAAAGATATATAAGTAAAGCAATAAATGCTAATGTTCGTTTTCATAAAGAATCTTATCAGTTTCATTGTGATATAGTAGTAAATGGTGGCAGTGGTCGTAATATCAATTTAAAAAGTCAAGGCAAGTCAGATGAAGCTTATAGTGCTTTTGAAGATGCTGCAGGTAAATTAGAAAGACAATTAAAAAAATATAAATCCAAGATAAATAAGCATGCTGCAAGTGGTATTAAGTTAGCTGAAGTATCTACTCCAGCAACAAAATATGTTATTTCACCACAAGAAGAAGCTTTTGAAGATGATTTTGAAGCAAGTGGTCACAGTCCAGTAATTATTGCTGAAAAACCTACTGATATTGAAACAATATCAGTAGGTGATGCAGTGATGAAAATGGATCTTGAAAATCTTCCTGCATTAATGTTCAAGAACGTTAAAAATGATAGAATAAACATCGTTTATTACCGTAAGGATGGCAATATTTCTTGGGTAGATTTAAAGTAACTACAATACAGTAATAATAATGGCAAATAGTCTAATATTACCAGGTGATGTCAAACCTCTAATATTTGGTATCTGTGGAACAGAATTAACTATTGCAGAAAAAGAATTATTTCAAGCAAATCCAGTATTTGGGTTTATATTATTTTCACGTAATATTGTTTCTAGTAAACAATTACTTCTATTGGTAAAGGAATTAAAATCTTTATATGATAGTCATGATGTCAAGATTTTTGTTGATCAAGAAGGGGGTAGAGTTGCAAGAATCAAGCCTCCTATTATAGAAAAACTATACCCTACAGGTGAGCATATAGCCAGTAAATATCTAGATATTATTAAGGAGTCTAATGAAAATGTAGCTTTAAAATTTGTCTATGATAATTATTTCAGTTTAATGCAAGAATTAAGGCAATTTGATATTGATTCGCCTTTAGCGCCAATTTGTGACTTAAGATTTCCAAACACACATCTGGCTATTGGGGATCGTAGTTTTGGCAATAATCCTGAAATAGTGATTAAATTATCTAAGCAAGCAATCAAGGCTATTACAGATGCAGGTGGTATTCCTTGTATAAAACATATACCTGGGCATGGTAGAGCTGAATTAGACAGTCATCTTGACTTGCCTTGTATAGATACTGACTTAGAAATTTTAGAAAATACTGACTTTAGAATATTTAAAGATTTAGCTAAATCAGTTAGTTTAGGTATGACTAACCATATTATTTATAAAAATCTTGATCCAGAATTACCAGTAACATTATCATCTCGAGCAATAGATTATATTCGACAGAATATTGGGTTTAAGGGAATTTTGGTTACTGATGATATATGTATGTATGCGCTGCACGGAGAAGTTGGAAGAAAATTATCTAATTTAAAGAAAAATACTAGTGATGAAGAGTTTAGTTTAAAAAAAGAGCAATTTAAAACAGATTTTATTGCTAGTTTAGTCAAAGTAACTAAAATGTCGCTTGACGCAGGGTGTGATTTAGTCATACACTGTAGCGGTGATATAGATGAAATGAAATCTATTTGTCAAAATTTTAAATAATTAATTAAGAGGGAAAATAATATGGCATATTGTAAATATTCAAATCAGGATACTTATCCTTTTATCTTGCCAGAGTTACCATTTGATAAAGAAGATTTTGCGCCCCATTTTTCGGCGGAAACATTTGATTATCATCATGGGAAGCATCATAATGCCTATGTTACTAATTTAAATAAGTTATTAAGTGATAACCAAGAATTTTCAGATCAGGATTTAGAATCGATAATTCAAGCAACTAATAGCAGCAACACTGGTATATTCAATAATGCGGCTCAAATATGGAACCATACATTTTTTTGGCATTCAATAAGCCCAAATGGGGGAGGGAATCCTAATGGTGAGATATTAGAGCAGATAAAGCAGGATTTTGGTGATTTTGAAACTTTTGTCGAACAATTTAAACAAGCAGCAATTACTCAATTTGGTAGTGGTTGGGCTTGGCTTGTTTATAATGATGGTAAATTAGAAATAATAAAAACCTCAAATGCTGAAACACCAATTACAAAAAACGTACAACCGATTCTTGCTTGTGATGTTTGGGAGCATGCTTATTATATTGATTATCGTAATAAAAGACCTGATTATTTAACTGCATATTTTGAACATATGGTTAATTGGCAATTTGCAGCAGAAAATTTAGCAAAAGCTAAGCAATAAATGTAATAGAATCAAGTAGAAAATTGGTCATTATGAGCCGATTTATCGGCGTGATAATCCAGATTTGATTCTATTACATATTTTTTTCTGGATTGCCGCGAACACAAGTGTTCTCGCAATGACAAGCCTTAGTTCTTTTAAGACCTATACACCGTCATTATGAGCCGATTTATCGGCGTGATAATCCAGATTTGATTCTATTACATATTTTTTTTCTTAGATTGTCGTATAAACTTGGTTTGTTTGCAATGACGCTCCTTGTCAACGAATTATGTAACCTTTTCAGATGTTAATATTATCTTTGTGTTAACAAATAATTAATTTATTTGTGAGATAATATTCTTAACAGTTGAATTAGCTTTAAGAATATTATGGTAAAGAAGAATAGTCGAAGTAATAAAAAAATGCTTTTGGAGTTGATTTATCTAATTATGATAAATTAGCTCAGGAATACGAAGAATATGATCAAAGATATAGTCCAGAATATGTAAAAGAATATGATAAGATAAGTGAATCATTTCAAGAATTTATTAAAAACTCTAATGAAAGTGAAGATTTATCAGATATTATTCAGGGGTTCATGGATCAGGAGTTTGCTAGTAAGGGTGATGATATAAAAAGAAGATGGGCTGAATATACATTTGGTGATTTAAGCAAAGTACCAGGGGATTTTATTGAAGATCAAGTAGAAAATTATCTAGATGATAAAAATTATTCTCCCGAAGAACTTATTTTTCACTTAAAATTAAATTCATTAATTAATCATGAAACTAATGAAATTAGAAAAGATAAACAGCAAGAATTTCAACAGCTTATAAATGATAATGAAGAAATTATTAGAGATGGGGATAAGCTTAATTTACTAAATAATCAATTAAAGAATAATAAAATATCGGTATTAATAAAAAATATGCCGTTTAAGGGTTTTGGTGTTAAGATTGGTAAAAAAGAGGGAGGTATTCATAAATCAGATCCCCTAGGTGGAAGATATAAGAAAGATGGTAAGACATATTTATTAAAAAGAGATATAGATCATCCTGAGCACGATATTTCTGAATTTTTAGGAGCTAAAATAATGGGTGCGGTCGCACCTGGCTCTTGCTGTGAAATAGATCTAGTAAAGTCAAAAGATAGTTTTAAAAAAGGAAAATTTTCGTATAAAAGGTTTAATAGAGGCGAAAAAGCACAAAAAGTATTTCTTGCTTCAAAATTTGTTGATAAATTTGAAGATTTCCACAAGACAATGGGGAGTAAAGAAAAAAGACATCCTAACAGAGAAAGAAGAGCTGCTGCAAATAGAGGTAAAAATCCAAATATAAAATATGATACTAACCATCATTTAAAGAATAAAGATTATAAAGGTTATGCTCAGGCTTTTGTAAGCCGTTTATGGGTTAGAGATTATTCAGTGCATAGTGGTAATTTTGGTATTAGAGAAATGCAGCAAGATGATTTGGGTTATAAAAAAGGTGATTTAGTATATACTAATATTGATCCTGGCGCAGCATTTAGAAAAGCAAATTTTGCTAATGACATTAATCCATTTAAATCTATAAAGAGTAAATGGCGTCGAGGACATCATGAAAAAAATTATTTTCTCCGTGATCATCCTAAAGAAAAAATATTTTCAAAGGAATTTTCTGAAGAATTAAAAAAAGTAGCGCAAGAAGATATTGAAGAGGTTGTGGAAGAAGCCTGGAAAGAAGTTTGTGATAATTTTGATGATAAGACGATAAAAAAGTTTGGTAAACAAATTGGTGTATCTGATGACAAATTAGATAAAGATAATTTCAAAGAAGAAATCCATGAGCATTTTTCAGAAAAAATGAAAGCAAGACAAGAATCATTATTAAACATGGCCTTTGAGATTGATTTGGACATAGCATTGTCAAAACCTACACAAAAAGAACAAGAAGAAGCGTTAAAAAAAGTTTTTTCTGATCCTGAATATCAAAAAGGGGACGATGATTATTATTTAGGACACTATCTACCACAAATGCTTGATAATCCTAAACTCTCACAAACGCAAAGGGAATATACTGATGAGGAAATAAAATTAGTGAAGAAAGTTTCAGGACTTGATATAGATGCAATAGATTTAACTTTAGATCCTAAGCCGTTACCGCCAAGACAATTAGATGATATAGATGACAATCTTGATGTTAATAAAAATAAAAAGGGGGCGGATGAACTACCTGATCTGCCTGATGTATTATATTCAGAATTGAAGGAAGCAATAAATGAATATCTCAATAAGACAAAAGATAATGCTATAGATCTGAGAGAAGATTTAGAAGAAGCTATAAATGGATATGATGATTCCCAGAAAGGATATGATGATGCTAAAAAGATACTTGAAGAAATTAAACAAAGTGGTCAAGAAATTGACGATGATAATATAGAAGATTTAGAAGAGGTTTTAAAAGATTTCATTGAAAATAGCATGCTCTATGGTAAACCCTCTAATAAAAATGTGGTTGGAAAGACAAATTCCGTAACAGAGCCTTCTAAGGAACCAAAAATAATAATTCCAAAACGACTTAAAGAAGATCCTCTAAATAAGGCTTATAAAGTAATTGATAAATTAAATGAAAAGACAAAAGATGTTAAACAAGATCTTGTTAGTTACAAATCTGCAATACTAAAAGATGAGGAGTTAAAAGAGTTAATGACAGATGATTTAGTACGAAGCACTGTCAAAAAAATATTAAATGAACAAATAAACGCAGCAGACCAATATAACGATCAGCAAATATATAAAGATGGTACTGAAAAATTAAAACTATTTAATGATGCAATTAAAGCTGCTGGTGCTGTTATAAAAGCTCAATCACATATACCGACAATTCAACAAAGTAACTCTAATCAAAGTAATATACCAATTGATCCTAAGCACGCACAAAATAAAGCTAAAGGAGGGGGACAAGGTATTAAATGAATAATAAATTGTAAAAATAGTAGTTATGATGTAATATACCTAAGTCAAATTTATTATTAATATTTAAAGGAAAAGAATGGCATTGAAATGTGGTATAGTTGGCCTACCTAATGTGGGTAAATCTACTTTATTTATAGCGCTTACTAATAGTCAGTCAGCTGAGGCTGCAAATTATCCGTTTTGTACAATAGAGCCAAATAGCGGCTTAGTTGCAGTACCTGATAAAAGATTAGATAAATTAGCAAAATTAGCTAAGTCAGCAAAAACTATTCCTGCTTTTATAGAATTTGTTGATATTGCTGGTTTAGTGAAAGGAGCAAGTACTGGAGAGGGGCTTGGTAATAAGTTTTTATCACATATTAGAGAAGTAGATGCAATTATCCATGTAGTGCGTTGTTTTGAAGATGTTGATGTTACTCATGTTCATGGTAAAATTGATCCTTTAGAAGATGCAGACGTTATTGAAACAGAATTAATCATCGCTGATTTAGAATCAGTAGAAAAACGCTTAAGTGGTTTAGAAAAACGTTTAAAATCAGGAGATAAATCTTTAACTGAAACTGTTGAATTATTGCGTGAATGTAAGAAATTACTTGAAGTTGGCAAGCCTGTACGTAGTTTAAATAATAAATATGATAAGAAATTATTAGCAAGCCTGCAGCTACTTACTTCAAAACCAGTATTATATGTCTGTAATGTTTTAGAACAAGATGCGGCAACTGGTAATGAATTTAGTGAAAAAATAGCTAAAAAAGCAAAAGAAGAAGGGACTATTGCCGTAGTGATTTCTTCTAAAGTTGAAGCAGAAATAGCTGGATTTGATGAGGAAGATGAAAAATTAGAATTTTTAAATAGTTTGGATTTAACAGAAACTGGTCTTAGCAGGGTAATACGTTCAGCATATGATTTGCTTGGTTTAAAATCATTTTTTACTGTAGGGCCTAAAGAAGCGCATGCTTGGACTTTCCCAAATGGAATATTAGCTCCAGCTGCAGCTGGCATAATTCATACTGATTTTGAAAAAGGATTTATCCGAGCTGAGGTAATTAGTTATCAGGAATATTTAGATATTGGTAGTGAAGCAAAGGCAAAGGAGCTAGGTAAAATGAGATTAGAAGGTAAAGAATATACAATGCAAGATGGTGATGTTGTTCACTTTAGGTTTAATGTATAATGAAAGTAATAGGCAGAATACAATCACCATTATTATGCTGTTTGGTATCGCTTTCAGTGTTATCTGAAACGATATATTCTCCAGCATTACCTGAAATTACCAAAAGTTTAAATACCGAAGGCGGTATTGCTCAAATGTCCAGCACTGCTTATTTTATCGGTTTTGCTTTAGGTATTTTTACCCTTGGACGAATTTCTGATATTTTTGGTCGTAGGCCAGTGATATTATTTGGCGTATTATTTTATTCTATAATTTCTTTATTAATTAGTTATTCTCCTAATATCGAAATTTTTATCACTTTACGTTTTTTTCAAGCATATGGGGCAAGTATAAGCTCTGTTGTTGCTCAAGCAATGATTCGTGATTCTTACACAGGTTGGGAGCTATCTTCAATGTTTGCCAGTGTGCCAATAATAATGTCGGCTACAGCTTTTATTGGAACGATACTTGGAGGATATATAGTAGAATATTATAATTGGCAATATATATTTCGTTTTTTAGTAGCTGTATCTGGTTTTTATTTAATTTTATATTTATTTAAGTTACCTGAGACTAATCCTTATATTGGTAGCCATAGTAAGAATAGTTTTTTTCGAGTTGTGAAAGTAGTTTTGCAAGATAAAGTTTTACTTTGCTATGCTTTTATAGTTGGTTCAGTTAACGGTATTGT
>JABSSF010000041.1 GCA_013214485.1 Rickettsiaceae bacterium
CAGCTTCTATATTATTCCTTAGACTTATATTTTTTTATTTTTTCTACTTGATTTTATCATAGCGTCCATATATGACGGGTTGGATCCATCGTGAACGGACACTTTAAAAAACCCAACTAATTTCTTCATCCAGCCATTTTTGAGCATTATTAGAGAGGCGTATGCGAATCTCGTCCTTTATTTTTTGATAATAATTTGCTAGATATGATAACTCATCCGTAGTTATCATATCTTTATCAATTAGCTTTTTACTGTAAGGTACTAATGTTAAAGGTTCAAATTGTAAATAGTTTTCTTCTGTAGCCCCTTTAACATACATCATATTTTCAATTCTAATACCATATTTTCCTGGTACATAATATCCAGGTTCATTAGACATTACCATACCAGGCATTAATTTCGTAGCAAAACCACGTGGGCTGATATTTTGTGGCCCTTCATGAACATTTAGGAAACTACCTACTCCATGACCTGTACCGTGAGCATAATCTTTATATTCCTGCCATAAAAATTGCCTAGCAAGTACATCAAGATTTCCTCCAGTAATATTTTTATCGGGAAAAATAATTTTTGCAAGAGCAATATGCCCTTTTAATACTTTAGTGTAATAATATCGCTGCTCTTTAGTAGGTTCTCCTACAGCAATTGTTCTAGTAATATCAGTGGTGCAACCAAGATATTGTCCACCAGAATCTATTAATAAAAGACCATTACCAGTAATCTTCTTAGCAAAAGCCTTTTGTGCTGAATAATGGATAATAGCACCATTTTCCTTGAAACCGCAAATAGTAGGAAAACTATCCATAATATATTCTGGGCAATTTGCCCGTAAATTAGTAAGCTTCTTTGCTAAATCATATTCAGATAAATGTTTGATATTTTCATTACTAATAAAACTCAGCATTTCACAAACAGCTACCGCATCATGCTCGTGACCAATTTGCATATGTTTGATTTCAGTATCATTCTTACAAGCTTTCCAAAGCAAACAAGGATCAGGTATATGTTGATGAGTTTTGCTTTTTAATAATCCAGAGACATAAATGGTAGTTAAATTTTCATCATATAAAATTTTACCATCTAATTTCTTTAAAATTTTATTAAATTGATTTTCTGCTAAAATTGTTACTTCATCTAGATTATTTGCAAGACCAGTTGTTAAACGGTTTTTATCGGTGAATAAAAATACATCTTGTAGCGTAACTATAGCAAATGCAAGTAATAGTGGTGAAAAATCAATATCATGTGCTCTAATATTAAGTAACCAACAGACACTGTCTGAATGGGTTAATATGAAATTGGATGCTTTATTATTGCGTAAGAATTTACGTAATTTTTTTATTTTGCTGTTATAAGATTCACCTGCGTATTTGATGTCATATTGATAGATTACTGATGTAGGTTTTAATGGTTTAGGTTTTGCAGGATTTGCATTCCATACTTTATCAATAAGGTTTGTAGTTAACGGTTTTAATTTAACTGAACTAAAATATTTAAGTTGTTGTTTAGTAAAAATTTTAGGATCAAAACCTAGAGATTCCTTTGCTGCAATATAGTTTTTCCAAGGGAAGTCTATTAATTTTTGTTGATCAAAGATTTCTGCAGCTAATTGTTTCTTTGCTTGAGTTAAGTATCTACCGTCTGTAAAAAATAATATTTTATCTTTTAAGATTACTGCCAGGCCATTAGAACCAGTAAATCCAGTGATATATTCCAGTCTTTTAGCGTATATAGGAGTATATTCACTTAAATATTCATCGGTTGTAGAGATTATATAACCAGCAAGGTCTTCTTGCTGGAGTAGTTTCCTTAAAGAATTTAATTTATCCATCATTTCCTCGTAAATTTATAAATTATCTATAAATTTATACTCAAAGCGAATGAAAAGTTGGGTTTTTTAATGAAGATAATGGTTCGATTTTCAAACTTAAAAAATCTAAGTTTTCATTCGCTTTGAGTATATGACCGTAAGCTCCCCTATTATAATCATATTGACGTAATTGACAATAGATTATAATTAAAAAATGTAGCTTTTCCTTGAAAATAAGATATAAAATTAAGTGCAAAAAGTGTCAAAATTTACTGAGTTAAGTGTCACTGGTAATTTAACATTGTCATCCAAAGCACTAAAGAAACACCTAGCATCATCCATATTATCTATTAAGACGCTATCTTGGTCTATTAGATTCCCACTAGTTGAATCAATGTTTAAATTTAAAGCTAAATATTCAAACATTTCTTCCATTATGTTTAAATCATTTATTGATAAATCTTTTAAGATGATATCTTCTAATTCAATATGATAGTGCGAAGTAATAACTTGTACAGCATACATAAATATTTCTTTGATTTCACTATCAGACAATTCTAATGTTTCGTCTTCATCATCTTCTTCTGCATTATTTGCATTAATTTTTGTTGTTTTCATGAAATTATTATAATTTTCAATATATAATTTCACAAATAAGTTCATTACAAATTTCTTTACACGTAAAATTGGTTTATAGCCCATTTTACATGTTAGAAATGAAGCAAGCATGTCTTGTGTTTGCTGATAATCAAGAGTAGCATCTAAATTAATAGAATTTTTAAATTTATAAACTAACTCCAGTGTCTCTACCATGTTCTTTTTAGATTTTTCAATACCTTCAAAATCTGTATAAATAAAGTTGTAGGACAATGAGAGTTTACGAGTGTTTAATTCTTTATATAATTTTGTATATTCTTCTGAATAACTTTTAAGACGCTTTGGCTTCAATCGAGGTATAGTTACTTCTATTGCTTCCTCAATATATTTTAAACGGTGTTGTTTTAAACCATTTTCTTTATTAATTCTTTGTAATTCTGCTGATCTTGCTTGAAAAATTTTATTTACCGCTGCCTGTAAATCAGGGTCGTTTTTATCACCATGTTTAAGTTGAATATGATGATTTTGGTACTCTTTGTTTGTGTCCTTAGGATTATAGTAACCTAATGAACTTGTAAAATAGTTTCCTAAATTTTTGATATCATTTTCTCTTTTCGGAGCAGTAACCTTAAAACTGAAATATTTCAGTTTTCCAATTTTTTTTCCTGAGATTTTGTCAGTAGCTGGTATTAATATTCCTAAAGTGTTTGTTTCTGGGTTATATAATGAGCTCTTTCCAAATAAAGCATACATATCATCAAGGTTTTTAACAGAGTTTTTGCTATATTGTTCGAGTTGTCTGTCAAAAGGCTTATCACCCCACGTTCTATATTTAGTTCCTGCTCCAGTAAATATGGCTAGTTCATCTGAGAACATCTCGTGTAAATTACCTAATTTGGCCATCTCATCAGTTATAGCTCCAGAGTGACAAGCATAAGTATAACAGCTAGTAACCTTTATATTTTTTGAATTAAGTTGATTTATAGATTTAGATATAATTTTAAGAGTCGATTTTTCTTCTTGTGCTAAATCTATAGTAGCAGTTATTTGGTTTGAACTATTTTTTGTAAATCCCCCATGTGCATTAATAACCAAATTAATTTTTTCTGGCTTATTAAGAGTGCAGTATTTGTCCAACTCTTCTGTTAAATGAATCTTTTTTCCATTGCCAACTGCATTATAGATTCTTCATCTTTTTGCCGTAACCTCTCATTCTAGGTCCTGATAATAATAAATCCTTAACGCCTTTTGACATTTTGCTAACCTTTTTTATATTTTTATTAAAAGAGGTTAATTTTTTTCGGCTAAAGGTCGACATATATTAACAAAATTGTCAAGGAATTATTGATTTTCGTTAACTATTTGATAAATTCTAAAAACCCGTCATCCTGTGAGCCAACCTTTGGTCTTCCGCGTGCGATCCAGGTTTGATTATAATACATATTTTTTTCTCTGGATTGTCGCAAACACAAGTGTTCTCGCAATAACGCTCCATGTCAACAAATTACATAAGCTTTACAGTGATGACGCTTCTTTCCCTTTTTCATCCGCCTTGGGTATATACCAGGTAAAACTTACCTGGGTAACTTTTACGCATTAATTAAAGAAAATTTATTTTATATAAATATATATATGCGGACGACAATTCCGATATTTTTTAATTTATATTTATGGAGAATTAATTATGACTAAAAATAATAATGAAAACTATAATAATCCTGGTAAAAATACAGAAGTTAATACTAATGAAGGAAATTATATTTTTCAAAGTAAAAAAATTGTTACTATTTATAAGGACAAAAAACCTGTCACTGGATTTGTTAACGATAATGACCAAATTATTACTATTCACTGTTTATTAGGAGAATAATAACAAGTTTTTTATAAAAATATTGATTTTTTTTTATAAATGGGGTTTTTATATACTTAAAACAAGTGAAAATGAGGTAAAGTTTTGACAACTACTTTTAAAACAAATCCACAATTGGATGAAGCTCTTACTAAAACGGTTATTAAACTTCTTACAGAAAATGCTGATATTGAATTTATTTCTGAAGTTACAGGATATAACTATGAGACAATACTTAAAATCAAAAGAAATTTTAATGTTTAAGTTACCAGTTAATTAACTTATCTTTTTTAAAACGATGAAAATAGTAAACTAATAATGTTACTAATGCACAAGAAACAGATAATATAAAACCACTTTCTCCCAGGGTCTTGCTTAAACGATCAACAGTAACATCTCCAGCATAAAAACCTATTGATGCCACAAAACAATATAAGCTAAATGCAATTGATAAATCTTTTCCTTGATATTTTTGTGATAAAATAATTATATTTGCAACAAAAATTAAATATAAAAGCGCTGCTATTATTACCCAAAAAACGGCATTTAAAATAATATTTGTAGCCCATAATTTCATTACTAACATAAAACTAGCAAGAATTATAATCGAAACTAAATTTATTAAATATAGATTATATGTTAAAATTTTAGGGAAATAGAAAATAAAACCCATTATCGCAATAATCATATAATATTTCTCTTGATGCAAACTTAGTATTAACAAGTTATTAGTAATATCAAAGCTATCGTAACTATTTAAGATAGCTATTAAGGTATAAAATACCACAAAAACAGCCACAGCTTCTAATTCCATATGTTTTATTATCACTAAAAAGTCAATTTGTTCTGACTTGCCATTAGCTATAAAATTTTTGTTGGAAGTTATAGTATATATAAAAGCAGCTATAATAAATATATTTAAAATAATTAAACTTAGAAAATTTGTATCTTTAATTTCAAAAAATTCCATATATAAAACTAGTTCAGCAATAAGATATCCTAAAAGCCCATAAACAAAAACTTGAGATATTGCTTTGTTAAGTATTAATTTTTTATCTAAAATAATATGTCTTAATAAAGCAATAGTAAAATATATTTCTACTGCACCAAGTATAGTGAAAAAAAGTGGGATATAAGTTTTAGATATAAAATTAAATATACTTATTGTAAGTATTAAATATATTACTAAGCTAAACATCATGAGTTTCTTATTAGAATACCAATGACTTGATAATAGTAGTAAAAATGGAGATATAATATAACCAACTATACTATACCTATCTATCATATCGAGTTTTTGATAAGCAAAACCGTTTTTAACTAAAAAAGCAAGTAACCCCTGAGAATTAATCGCAGTTAGAAATGAATAAACCACAATAAAAAAAATGTAAACCTTCAACATTGGAACTTGTGATCTATTTCTCATAAATATTATTGCTAAATATGTGTATATAGTATATAAATTGTATAGAGTATTAAGTAAGGATAGCATAGTAACCTAATTAAAAAAATTAATTGCCATGTTATCTTTAGAAAATAAAATTAGGTAGGTACATAAACTATACATATTTTTATAGTAGCTGTCTTTGTTTTAAAAATATGTTTAAAATTAATTAAAAAATCAGTTTTAATTAATTGAAGTGTATAACTTATTATACCTAAGATCACAGGAATATTTTTGAATTACGTTACTTAGAATTTATATGAAAAAAAAGAAAATAATAATAGACGGGACATTCCCTAGAGAAACTAGGGTCATTATGTTAGATAAGAATAATCAAATTGAAGATTTTGACTACCAACCAATCAACAGGAAACAACTAAAAGGAAATATTTATTTAGCTAAAGTTACAAGGGTTGAACCATCTTTGCAAGCTGCTTTTGTTGATTATGGTGATGAAAAAAGTGGCTTCTTACCCTTTAACGAAATTCACACAGATTACTACAACATTCCCACCAAAGATAAAAAACCAGAACTACAAGAAATAACTCCTCCAGAAATTACTTCAGATGATTTAAAAAATGAAAATGCAAGTTCAGATAATAATTTTGAATATTTAGCTGATAATAATGATATTGATCCTGATGCCATTACAAAAATGGTTGATGAGAAAATGACATCTGATTTTAATATTGAAGCTAATGATTTTGAAGTTGATAATTTTGATAACACAAAAATTGAAAAAGAACCTAAACAATATAAAATACAAGAAGTTATTAAAAAAGGGCAGATTCTTTTAGTACAAGTTATTAAAGAAGAAAGGGGAAATAAAGGAGTATCATTAACTACTTTTATTTCCTTAGCTGGTAAATATTGTGTACTTATGCCAAATAACCCTTATCATAATGGCATTTCTCGTAAAATATCAAATTCTGATGAAAGAAAAAGATTAAAAGATATTATTAGTAACCTAACTACTAATAGAGAAAAGGAAGCATCTAGTGTTATCGCAAGGACTGCAGGTGCGGGGCACACTACTTTAGAAATTAAAAGAGATTATAATTACCTAGCTAGGTTGTGGAATAAGATTCGAGAGGCTACCTTAAAGTCTAAAGCTCCTTGTTTCATTCATCAAGAAGATGGGATTTTGTTAAAGACCATACGTGATATGTTTGATCGTAATGTTAAAGAAGTGTTAGTTCATGGTAATGATACTTATAATGAATGTCTAAAATATATGAATGATATTCTACCAAACCAGGTAAAATCTGTTAAGGAGTATAAGGGTGCTGCACCAATTTTTACTAAATTCAATATTGAAGACCAGCTAATAAAATTATATCAACCTAATGTTAAATTACCATCTGGTGGCTATATTGTCATTAATCCCACGGAAGCTTTAATTTCAATAGATGTAAATTCTGGTAAAGCTACAGGAGAACGCAACGTAGAAGAAATGGCATTAAAGACTAATTTAGAAGCAACCCGGGAACTTTCAAGACAAATAAAATTACGTAATCTTTCTGGTTTATTAGTTATTGATTTTATTGACATGTCAGAAGTAAGAAATCGCAAAATTATTGAAAGATTACTAAAAGAATTACTTAGTCGTGATAAAGCAAGAATTCAAATTAATAACATCAGTAATTTTGGCTTATTAGAAATGTCACGTCAGCGATTAGTACCATCATTTTTAGAAATTAATTCTGAGATGTGTGGTTATTGTAGTGGTAAAGGAATTATTAGGGGGGATGAAGCTAATGCTATGTTAATTCTTAGAACTATAGAAAATGAAATTTACAATAGTTCTAATATTGATATTATCAATATTTATGGTGCAGCTCCTTCTGTTATATATTTATTAAATAATAAGCGCGAAGAAATCATTTTTATAGAAAATAAATATTCGATACAATTAAAATTTTTCATCGACAAAGAATGGGCTGCTGATAGTTTTTCTATTGAAAAGGTAAAATTATCTAATAAAAACAAAACTGGTAGCGTAGAAAATATACCTGCTCTACAATCCACCTCAGAAATATATAACCAAGTTACAAGTAATAATAAAACCAAACGGAAAATTACTAAGACTAAAAAAGAGGTAAATCCACAAGATACAGCTAATAACAACTCTGATGATCAGCTAGATCAAGACTCTAAGAAACCACCTACAAGTAGTAACAATACAGCAAAAGAAGAAACAACTGTTAAAAAAGAGGCTAGAGCAAGAAGAAAAATAACTAAAAAGAAAACCTCTAACAAGAAAAAAACAGATAATAGCAATGTTAGTGGTGATACAAATAAAAAAGACAAAAAGCAGGAGATAGCAGGAGAATAAATTTCTTTATACTGGCTATATAAGGTAATGAAATTAATAATAAATGTTCTACTTTTTTTTAATTTAATATTATGTATAAATTCATGTGGCTTTTCTCCATCTTTAGCAAATAATAACAGTTCAGCAAGAAAATACTTAGAAGATATTGAAATTGAAGTACCATCTACAATAAAAGGGGTTATCTTTTATGATCATTTAAAAAATATCTTACCTTTTAAAGCAACGGAAGCAAAATATTTATTAAAAATTAAACTAGTCTTTTCTGAAGCCCCTTCTTTTGTAATGGGTGATAATTCTGATATATTACGAAAAACTAAGCATTTAATAACATATTATACTTTGCTTGATAATAAGACAGGAAAAGTAATAACTAATGGTAATTTCCTTAAAATTGCCTCATATAGCACTACTTTCTCGCCTTATTCAAATACAATTAATGAAACAGCAGCAATGGAAAATTTAGCCAATGTTGCTGCTGAAGAAGTAAAATCAAGATTAAGCTTATTTTTTATCCATAATAATAAATGAAACTATACCACGGACAAATTACTAGTTTGATTAGCAAAATATCTAATGGAGATATTAACGCTATTTTATTACATGGGCCAAATCAAGGGGTTATATCTATTGTACTTAAGCAGTTAATAACAAAATTAAACCTTACTAGCTTAGCTATTGATTATAAAGAAACATCAGCAGCTACTTTGCAATCATTAGGACATAGTCAAAATTTTTTCAATAAAAAAGAATTAATCAAGATTCGCAATGTTACGGCTAAAATTAATAAGTCTTTACAAGAAGTTTTAATAGCAAATAAATTCGATAATCTTATTTGTTTTATTGCTAATGACAACTTGCCGAAAGCTGGGATTCGTAATTTATTTGAGAATCAAGATAATCTTGCTTGTATTAGCTGTTATTTTGATAATGAAAATATTGTTGCTAAAATGATTATGCAGCAATTTACTAAAAGTAACAAAAAGCTCTCAGCTGAAAGCTTAAATTATTTAAAAAACAATTTATCTGGTGATCATAACCGAATTAAGAATGAAATTAATAAATTATTATATTATGCCCATGATTTAGCTGAAATTGATATTGACACTGTAGTTAAAAGCTTAAGTACGGATTTAATAGCTAATAGTGACCAAATGTGTATTTATTTTGCCAATAAAGAAAATGATAAGTTTTTACATGAAGTAGCAAAAATCAAAGCAGAGGATGTTAGTGAAGTTCTAATTATTAGAGCATTAATCCGTTATTATATTAATTTATATATAGTCAAAAATAAGGTAAATAGCGGAATTAATATTTACACTGCAGTAAAATCTTTAACCCCACCAATATTTTTTAAATATCAAAATGATTTTATAAAAATTGCTAATAATATTACTATAGAACAAATAACTAGTACTCTACACAAGTTACAACTGGCTGATATAGATTATCGTGAAAATCCCAGAGGTTTTAGTTTCCTATATCTTTTTGATATAGCTAAAGCAGAGTAATTAAAGTAATAAAACTTAATAAAGAAAGTTAATTTTTAGTGATCCATTGACAAAAGAATTTTACTAAATTAAAATTAAGCTTCTTAAATTTTTTATTAAAAACAATTACAAACTTAGGAGGTTTAATATGTCTAAATATCAACAAAATATTATAAATCAGTGGGAAACTTCACTTACGCAAAAGAATATATCTTATGATAAAAACAATATAAGCGATATAGCACAAAAAGTGTTGAATAACAAGTTAGTTCCTACAACAAATCAACAAAATTTTGCTAGTGATTTAGTGAATTATAAAGTAAAAGATACTAAAGATCTAAATATATATATAAAAATACCAGATATAACAGGTTTTAAGGCTTGTAACGAATTAGGCGTTTTTGTAAATAAACACAATATAGACTTAAATACAGCATATAATAAAATTAAATTGGTTACTCCAGTATCCTTCAAAGAGGTTCTTGAAAATGCAAATAAAGAACAGCTTTATGATCATTATTGTAACGTTTATGGAAAAAATAACAATAATAAAAATAATAGCCATAGCAATAATGACAACTACAATAACAATTATATTTCAGGAGAGGTTATAAACAAAACAAAGATTATAAAACAATGGGAAAACTCTCTCAAAAAAATGAATATAATATATAAACCAACTACATGTGATATAGCCAGTAAAGCACTGAATTTAAACCTAATCCACACAGAGAATCAAAAAAAGTTAGCTAATGATTTAATAAATTTTAATATCGTTTATCCGAAAGAACTGGAGTTATATGTAACAATACAACAAAAAATAGGGATGAATATGTGTAATGACCTGGGAGATTTAGCAAACAACAATAATGTGAACATTTACGATGTTCATAATATAGTATCACAACTAACTCAAAAAGAGATTAACCTTATTACATCAAAAGAACAACTTAAAGAAAGTTTTATGGTTGCTGTTAATAGTCATAATAATTCCTATAATAATAACTATAACCCTCATCAGCAAAAGAATGACAATAATTATAACCAGAACTCTAATAATTATGGGAATAATAATAATTCAAGTACTGATAAATACACTTTCCAGAATCCAAGTTCTCCTGCAGCCCAATGTGTTATAAATAATAAAAAATTATTTAATCAAGCTTTACAATTAGTCAACGATGGGAAAGTAGATAATATTGATATAGCTGCTGTTATGGTTTTTTCACAAAAAGATAATTCTAGCTATAATGAATATAATAATAACTATAACATTCCTCAGCAAAAGAGTAATAATAATTATAACCAAAACAACTATAACAATAATAAAGTAGATAGTAAGTCTATAGAAAGTGATTTGATGCAATTACTTGATGATAATATCTGGTCAGCGAAAGCTAAAAAAATATTAAATGACCCTGTAAAATTTAAGGAATTTGTAAAGATGATTCAATATAACGAACCTATTAATGGCATGGATGTTACCGCAGGGTTATCAATTTTTGATACAGATGAGAATAATCATAATGATCACCAACAGTCTAATAGTACTAATGGCATAGCAGCCCAAATTAAAGATAATAACAAAATTCAAGAATATATAACAAAAAACAACCTTAATCTTACAAGTCTTATTGAAACCCCAGAATTTCTTAATGGAATCGATAATTATATAAATAATGGAATTGATCTTTTCGAAGCTTTTGTTCTAGAAGCTTCTATGTATGTTCAATAACATCAAACTTTAACAGTAATTTTTTAGCCCTTTTCTTCGGATGAGGGCTTTTTGTTTATTCCTTATAAACCTATGTCACTGTTAACAGTGACATACAATCAGAAATTAATACATTGTAATACACTTGAATCTGATGTATTATATTAGTAATTATTTTATTAAAAAGTATTATGACTATAATAACAGCAAGAATACCTAAATCACTTAATGAATCACTTAATGAACTTGCTCATGAAACAAGTAGGACTAAAGGATATATTGTTCAAAGAGCTATAGAAAATTATCTTGAAGAAAAGGCTGATATACTAATTGCATTATCTCGTATCGAAAAAGGGGATACTATTATTACTTTAGAAGAAATAGAAAAAAAATATGGACTGGAAGATTGAATTTACAAAAAGTGCTGAAAAAGAATTTTCTAAGCTTTCTAAAGATATCAAGTTAAACATAAGAAATTATTTACGCCAAAAAATTGTAAAATCTCCTAGGGATTATGGTAAACCTTTAGTTTACTCTGATAAAATAAAATTATGGAGATATAGAGTACAGGATTACCGTATTATTTGCCAAATTAAAGATGCTGAAGTTAAGGTATTAGTAATACGTTTAGGGAAAAGAGATTCAGTGTATAAAAAGTGATTTGACTATAGTAAGTGAATTCTTGTGATCTGATTTTTGTTTATTCCTTATAAACCTATACACATGATAAATCTTACTTGCATTAATAAATAATAATGGTACAATATAGCTATTATGAAAAATTATATATTACAAATTTCTAGAAAAAATTTCTGCCAAACTATGTTTTGCGCAGCAGTCCGTGTTGTCGTGGTGGCTTAGCCACTATATTCTCTTATTACTTATCAAATATATTTTATTTATTTTTTATTGAGGTTTTAGCTAGCGTCAATGCTAAGATTCATCAAATGATCTTATCTCAACAGAGCCTAGTCAAACCTTAATTATAATGTTACACTTTCATCAACTAAAAATTACGAAAAAAATGAGAAGAAAAATTTTATTATACGGACTTGCAATATTTGCCATGTTCTTTGGTTCGGGAAACTTAGTATATCCACTAAGCGTTGGGATACATAGTCTTGATAATTGGTATTTAGGTTATTTAGGCTTCTTTGCTACAAGTGTTATATTACCTTTTTTAGGTTTATTTGTAGTCAAATTATATCGTGGTAATTATTTTGAATTTTTTGGTGAAGCTGGGAAAATAGCTAAATTTGTATTACCCTTGCTTACCTTGTCATTACTAGGATCATTTGGGGTTGTTCCAAGATGTATCACTGTTGCGCACGGAGGGCTTGAATATTTATATCCACAAATTTCCTTAACTCTATTTAGCTTTATATTTTGTCTTTGCTGTTATTTATTTTGCTTAAAAGATCAATGGATGTTCCAAATTTTAGGCAAATTATTAACTCCTATATTGCTGACATTTATTACTATATTAATAATATTTGGTATTTATAATGTTGATTATGCAATTCCTACAGCAAACCTCACCTCTACAGAGATTTTTAAATATGGCTTTTTAGAAGGGTATAATACTATGGATTTATTATCAGCTTTCTTTTTCTCAGCATTAATATTTAAACAAATAGAACAAATAGTTCCTGATCAAATAAATTATTGCGTTGTTAGAACAGCCATTAAACCAAGTATTATTGGAGCGTCGCTGCTTGCAGTGATTTATTTAGGCTTTGTATATTTAGGAGCAGCTTATAGTGATGTAGCTAAAGACTTAGATCCTGAACTGGTATTACCTGCTATCTCTTCCCATGTCTTGGGAGAGGCTGGGTCATTGGTTATTTCTTTTGTGATAATCTTATCTTGTTTAACTACTGCTGTTGCTTTGAATAAAATTTATGCAGAATATCTAGCTGATTTATTTAAATTAAATAAACGAAATCAAAAATATATGCTTATAGCTACAACTATTATTGCTTTTTTATTTTCCACTTTGGATTTCACTGGTATAGCAATAATATTAGTACCTGTTTTACAAATATGTTATCCAGCCCTAATTATGCTGACAATTATTTCTATAATAGCTAAAGGACATAAGCGTTTTAAGACTATAGCCTTCTATTTCGTGATATTATTAATGTTATTTATGACATAAACCACACAGAAATATAATTATTTAGTTAATTAATTATTACTATATTAAACTTTTTTTAGCAAAACACTTGATTTGAAGTTTAGGGGTGATATAATTAAATATATGTTCAATTATAAGGTGAGGAATATAATATGGGTTCAAAGTTTCATATTGAGATAAATAATGATTTAATTTGGCGTCTATTATATAGTTTATGTATTATGGTGCTTATTTTTTCTGTAATAGATTCAGCTTTTGCTGGTGGTGGTGGCAGCAGTGATGCTGATGATGATGTTATTGGTAATACATTATGCCGACTAATAGAGAATTTATCTGGTAATATAGCAAAAGGTATTGCAACACTTGCGATATTTTCTGTAGGTGTCGGACTATTTTTAGGCAAAATCAATTGGGGTATAGCTGCAGCAACTGCGGCTGGTGTTGGTATCATATTTAGTGCTCCACAACTAGTATCATGGTTAGCAGGAGATAATGCTGATGGGCAATGCGACTCTGGAGATTAAATAATAATTTAATCGGTAATTATAATAAAAAGAGTTTAAAGATTTTAAGCTCTTTTTTTATTGTTATATCCATTTTTTTCTTAGAATTGCCCTATATTTGTTTGAACTTATACATCAGGGCAATTTAAAAGTCACAACCAAGAATTGCAATTTTTTTCCACAACAAGGATTTTGTATGGTTAAACATTTC
>JABSSF010000042.1 GCA_013214485.1 Rickettsiaceae bacterium
TGTGAGAGAGGGAGTTTTTTTTTTCTCGCCACACTTGTTTTTTGGACATTTTTTTTTCACCCAACACTTTTTTTTTATTTTTCCGACACGTTTGTTTTAGGTCTGAAGCGATTTTGGGCAAAAAAGCTTCCTTCCACAGAAAAAAAAACATACCCCTCTGGTTAAAAGAGGTAAAAAGGGGAAATCAAAATAGTAAAGAAAAAAAATTATAAAAGGAGATAAAAAATGATATAAAAGTTGTTATTAACTGCGCAATAGCCACACCTAGAATGCCATAGGGTATTGCAATAAATAGCGCAGCTATTGTCATAGGAAGTTTGCTTAAATCTGTTTTTAAAAATAAATCAGAGCGCCCTCTTGCATTAAGGATATTCAAATTCAAACTACTAATAGGGGTGATTAAACGAGCAAAAGACAAAATAATTAATATGGTAGAAGAAGGGCATAGTGGTTCATGTTATATGTATTATAATAAGTTTAAAAATGCGATGACACAGATCCTGCAGAAACAACAAATATTGCCAGTTAAGAAAACTAGTGATAAAGAGCGAGATGTTATTTCAGAATATGAATATGAAGGAGAAAATTTAGTACATGATGTAATTAATTTATATTTTAGTGGTTTAGTGAAATATGCATTATTACAAAGTAAAGCAAGTGAGGAGGGAGCAAGAATGACTGCTATGGACAATGCAACAAGAAATGCTGCTGATTTAATTGATAAATTGACTTTAAAACTCAATAGATCAAGACAGGCAATAATTACCACAGAACTTACAGAAATTATTTCTGGTGCAGAGGCTTTATAATAAATATAATGATTAGATTTAAGCAGGAGTAGATTTTGCCTTTAATAAATATTCAAATGAAAAGTGGTAGAACACTTGAACAAAAAAGAAAATTAGTTGCAGAAGTAACTAAAGTAGTATGTGAAACTATTGATGCAAAACCTGAAAAGGTTCGCATTGTATTGTCAGACTTAGAACCAGAAAGCCACGCTGTAGGTGGAGTTTTAAGCGTTGATAAAGATTAAGCTTAAGAGGTTAATATATGAGTGAAAATAAGAAAGTTGGTAAAGTTACGCAGATTATTGCTGCGGTTGTCGATGTACAGTTTCCAGATGGAGTTAAGCTGCCTAATATTTTAAATGCTTTAGAATGTACTAATGGTAAGCAAAGATTAGTGTTGGAAGTAGCGCAACATATTGGTGATAGTTCAGTGCGTTGTATTGCTATGGATTCTACTGATGGTCTTACTAGAGGAATTGAAGTTACTGATACTGGTAAACCGATACGGGTGCCAGTAGGTAAAGGTACTTTAGGTAGAATTATGAATGTAGTAGGTGATCCCATTGATGAATGTGGTAAGATTGATACTAAGGAGTTTTCTTCAATTTATAATGAAGCACCAAAATTTGAAAATCAATCAACAGAAAGAAGTATACTAACAACAGGAATTAAAGTTGTTGACTTGTTAGCACCTTATGTTAAAGGTGGTAAGATAGGCCTTTTTGGAGGAGCTGGCGTTGGTAAAACAGTGATTATTATGGAACTTATCAATAATATTGCCAAAGCTCATAGTGGATATAGTGTTTTTGCAGGTGTTGGTGAGCGAACCAGGGAAGGAAATGATCTTTATCATGAAATGATAGATTCAGGAGTTATTGATAAGAAAGATTCTAAAAAATCCAAAGTAGCGTTAGTTTATGGACAGATGAATGAGCCACCAGGAGCAAGGGCTAGAGTTGCGTTAACTGGCTTGACTGCTGCAGAATATTTTCGTGATTTAGACGGTGGGCATGATGTATTATTCTTTGTTGATAATATTTTCCGTTTTACCCAGGCAGGTTCAGAAGTGTCGGCAACGTTAGGTCGTATTCCTTCTGCAGTTGGTTATCAACCAACTTTAGCTACTGATATGGGTGGTTTGCAAGAACGTATTACTTCAACTAAAAAAGGATCTATTACTTCTGTGCAAGCTATTTATGTTCCAGCTGATGATTTAACTGATCCAGCCCCTGCAACATCATTTACGCATCTAGATGCAACAACAGTATTAAGTCGGCAAATATCAGAGCTAGGGATTTATCCAGCTGTTGATCCGCTTGATAGTAGTTCACAAATATTAGATGCTGATATTGTAGGACATGAACATTATACTGTGGCAAGAGAAGTACAAAGAGTTTTACAAACATATAAGTCTCTGCAAGATATTATTGCAATTTTAGGTATGGATGAATTATCTGAAGAAGATAAATTAGTAGTAAGTAGAGCTAGAAAAATTCAAAGATTTTTATCACAGCCATTCCATGTTGCTGAAGTATTTACAGGTTTGCCAGGTAAATTTGTTGAGTTAAAGGATACTATTGCTGGATTTAAAGGGCTTGTTGAAGGTAAATATGATCATTTGCCAGAAGCAGCTTTTTATATGGTAGGTACTATTGAAGAAGCGGTAAAAAAGGCGGAAACATTACAAAAAAAAGAAGCAATCTAAATTAAAGATGAGATTATATTAATGGAGACTATATTAGCAAAGATAATAATGCCTTCTAATGTTATTGCAGAAGTAAACGCAACATTAGTAACCCTTCCTGGAAAGGATGGAGTATTTGGAGTTATGCCAGGTCATACTAGACTTATTGCTAATTTAAAACCAGGAGTTGTTAAAGTTATGGTAGAACAAAATGAAAAGCAATATTTTATTTTTGCTGGGGTTGCTGAAATAACTGGCACAGAAATAAATATTATTACTGAATTTGCTATTAATTTATCTGAAACTACAAAAACAGTAGTAATGGATAATATTAATGATTTAGAAACTGAGTTAAAAGGTGAGGAGCCTGAAAGTGTTGAGGCTAGTGTAATTAATGCTAAAATATCACAATATAAGTCATTATTAGAGTTTATATAATATTGTGATAACTTGTATAAAAAGAGTAGAGTTTGATGCAGGGCATCGTGTACTTGGTCATAAGCATAAATGTAAGTATTTACATGGCCATAGATACGCACTCGAAGTTACAGTGTCTAGCGAAACATTAAACGAGATAGGTATGGTTATAGATTTTGCAGATTTAAAAGATATAATAGCTAGTTGGATCAATGAAAATTTTGATCATAATGTTATTTTACATAAGGAAGATAAACAACTTGGAGATTTTATTTCTAGACAAACTGGTCAAAATGTTTATTATTTAAGTGTAAACCCAACTGCAGAAAATATTGCATTACATTTAAAAAATGTAATATTACTTAAGTTATTTGAGGGAAGAGGTTTTAACATAACTAAAGTAAAGTTGTATGAAACTCCTAATAGTTATGTTGAAGTATAAAGGGGATAAGGTTAAGTTGGTTAGTTTTTAAATTGTGAATATACGTTCGCAATTTGGCAGTTCCTTATATTATTTTTAAAAAACAGGAAATAAGGAAACATTAATAATAAATAACCAAAGATAAACAAAAATATTTTTGTTGGACTCCTATTTTTAAAGGGATAACAACATGAAGATTAAAAGTGAACAGATATTTTAATTTATTACTTAAAAATAAAGTAATTAATAAAATTATAATATTAAGCTAGGAAATTAGTCTAGATATAGAAGTTTATAAAGTTTAATATTTTAAATCAAGTTACAGAGGTCTTATATGAAATTATGGCAAAAAGTAGCCTTAGGTTTAATTCTTGGTATAGTTTTTGGGGTATATTTACCAAATTATGTTGAGACAGTTAAACCTATAGGTACTATATTTTTACGTTTGATCAAGATGGTCATTCATCCTTTAATATTTTTCAGTATTGTTTCTGGAATTACCAGTATGACAGATTCCAGTTCACTTGGTAGAGTAGGGACAAAATCTGTTTTTGCTTTTTTAGGAACTACATGTTTTGCAGTAGTCTTTGGTTTAACAGTAGGTCTTGTTTTAAAGCCTGGTGATGGAGTAGTAATTGATTTTGGTGTACCTCAGGAAAGAAATTTTTCTGGTGGCAGTTTTGATTTTGCTCAATTGTTAGTAGATGTTGTGCCAAGTAATATAGTTGGGGCTTTTGCTGATGGTAATACGATACAAGTAGTATTTTTTGCTATTTTCACAGGTTTTGTTCTTAATGGTATGGGATCAGTATCACAACCAATAAAAGATGGAGTTCAAGTAACTTCTAAAGTAACTCTGCGAATGATTACTAAAGTAGTAGAGTTATCACCATATGGAGCTTTTGCGTTAACAGCTTGGGTTGTAGGTACTCAAGGTTTAGAGATAATGTTAAGTTTATCTAAGCTAGTACTTGCAGTAGTAGTAGCTATGGCATTACAGTATCTAATATTTGGTGTATTCATTATGATATTTTGTCGCCTATCACCAATTCCATTCTTTAAAAAGAGCCTTGATTATCAGATGGTTGCTATATCAACAGGTAGCAGTAAAGCAAGTTTACCTGCAACAATGCAGATATGCAGAGAGCGTCTTGGAGTATCAGAATCCAGCACCTCTTTTGTTTTACCCTTGGGTGCAGCAATAAATATGGATGGTTTGGCAATTAATTTAGGTTTAACAACAATGTTCTTTGCCCAAATGATGGGGATAGATTTACAAGCACAAGATTATGTGCTAATTATTTTGACATCAACGCTTGGGTCAATTGGTGGAGCGGGTATTCCTGGAGGGTCATTAATAATGTTACCTTTAGTATTATCTTCAGTAAATATGCCAATTGAAGGAGTAGCAATTATTGCAGGTATTGATAGAGTACTTGATTTATTACGCACTGCTATTAATATTACGGGGGATGCTACTATTACTTTGATAATAGATAGTACAGAAGGTACTTTAAATAGAGAAACATATAATTCGGATAAATAAATGCTCAGGATATATTTAATTATAATTTGTATAATTTTTAGTATTAATCAAACAGTAAATGCTAATTCTAATAAGATCAATATCAAGATTGGTTCTGGTAACATTTTGGAAGAATATTATTCTATTGGATTAAAAGTTTGTGAATATTTAACTAAGATTGATGATAATATTCATTGTGAAGTTGAGCCTACATTTGGCAGTATAGAAAGTTTAAATTTACTACGTGATGGTACAATAGATTTTGCTTTTGTCCAGGCAAATTTAGCATTAGAGGCATATAAGGCTGAGGGTAGTTTTGCTAAGCAAGAACCATTTAAAGGCTTGCGTCAAGTATTAAGATTACACGATGAGGTTTTTACGGTCATTACCAGAGATGATGATAAAGTTTTAGTTTTTTCTGATTTTGATGGGAAAAATATATCTAATGGATCAAAAAATTCAGATAGTTCAGTGACATATAATGAATTAATAGAACATTTTAAATTTGATAATCCACCTAATGATATAGAAATAAGTCACGAGAAATATGCAAATAAGCTATGTAATGGGGAAGTTGATGGGATTATGATGATGACAGGTCATCCAAATTCTTTAGTTAGTTACATTGCTTATCATTGTGACACTAGCTTTATTACTATAGATAGTGACAAAATAGATTTACTTATAAAAAATAATCCAGCATTTGAAAAAACTACTTTGAATAAAGGGTTTTATCCTGGTATTACTGAAGATCATGAAACTGTGAAAGTTGCAGCAATTTTTGTAACAAATGATAAAGTTAATAAAGAGTTGATAAAAAAGTTAGTTAAATATATAAAGAATGATGAAGAAAATTTTAAACTTTCGCATCCAGTATTAAGTATGTTAAAAGAGGGGCATTTAACTAGTGCTTTTATTTTACCAAGGTTTGATAATATAAATAATAAATGATATAAATGAAATTATGTTTAAAAATATAGTTATACCTGTTGATTTATCAGATAAAGAATCTACAAAAGCAATTTTTCCACCAGCATTAAATTTTGCCAATGCTTTTGGTGCAAAAATCCACCTTATATATATTATTCCAGATTTTGGTATGAGGATGATAGAAGATTACCTGCCACGTCATTGGATGAGTGATCAAAAGGAAAAATATAGTAAACAATTTCAAAAATTGATTAGCAAATACGTACCAGAAGAGGTAAAAATAGATTTTCATATTGGCAGAGGGGCAATATATGACCAAGTAATTGGTTATTCAGAAAAGGTGAATGCAGATTTAATCATTATTGCAGCAGTAAGGCCGCAATTAAAGGATTATATGTTAGGGCCTAATGCTTCAAAGATAGTACGTCATTCTAATATTTCTGTCCTAGTCGTTCGGGATTAATTAATCTTCCTGCAAAAACTAGTTATCACGAATCGGCTCGTCATCACGAGCCGAGCATATGTCGGCGTGGTGATCCAGATTTGTTTTATTACATTTTTTTCTGGATTGCCACATAAGCTATACTTATTCGTAATGACGAGTCTTAAGTTAAACTACTATAGTATCAACGACAATATTATCATTAGGAGTAGTAGTATCATTAATATCACCAGATAGTCCTGCACAATGAGATGGTAAGAATGAAGCAATCTCTGCGAAGATGTTTTCAGGTACATATAATTCTTCATCAGTGTCAATTCCTATTTCTTTAGTGTCAATTCTCATTGCTTTAAAGAAGAAATTATAAAATTGTGGAACAACCTGATTCATAAAATAGATTAATTCATGATCATATTCATCTACGGTTTTTTCATCATTATCTTTATTTAAGTTGTTTTTTACCAATTTGTCAGCTGCTTCAACTAAATTTTTTAAATTAAAGGATATATCCTTAGTTGGAATAAACTTAACCTGGTTACCTTTATTATAATAATCAACTATAAGCTTTCCATCTGATTTCATATGTACAACACCTAAATTACATAGACCTTGCTGCTCTATAGTGCTACCTTCATGTATAATAGCTTTTTCTATAAGTGTTTTGTTTTTATCTATGTTATCACTCTCAGATGGTTTATTAGTTAGTATTATAGTGCCATCTGTAGCTTCAACAGTACTAGGTGAAGCAGCTGTTATATTCAAGTGTAAAGTTGAGTTATTTTGTGCTTCATAAATTAATACTCCTAAAAAACTGTTTGGGTTATTTGTAGTACCTGTACTTTGAACTTGCAAAGAACCATGGCCAGTAAAGGCAGTATTGACAGTAGCGAATATCATTTGGCTAACGTTGACGGGGCCAGCAATATTGAGTACACCGTGGTGATGTTGATGATTTACATCATTTAGGTTTTGATGATTTACATAATAATTACCACCACCGTTAATAGTTAATTTACTCATAAAATTTCTCCATATTAAAATTAAAAAAAATAAACAAGCAAGAGGAGAACATTAATGGTCTCGTTGCTTGTTTTAATAGTAAGTAAATTGTGAAAAAATAAAATACGTAAAAATTACTCAGGTAAAAATTACCTAAATATTAATCTTCCTGATGATTTCTTGATGTACTTCATCTATATTGTTATTTTCTCCTGATATAGTTATAATTCTAGGGGAATGCTGTTTAGCTATTAGTTTAAAACAATCATAAACTTGTTGATGAAATTCTAATTCTTTGCTTTCAAATTTATTATTATCCCCCCTTGTAATAGTTCTCTTCAGGCCAGTTGATGGTTTAACATCAATAAAAAACGTCATGTCTGGCATCAAACTTATTTCTGCTGCACTCTTAGAGTTTGTCGTAACAATACTCGAATCTTCATTATTTTTAAAATATTTAGTTTGCCAAGCTTTATTTGAATTAGCATTGCTATTTTTGCTATGATTATTAGTCGTTAAATCTTTAATATCATTGACGTTGATGGTCATTAATTCTTGATGTAATTTATAAATATCTGTAATAGAAAAATCTGCTGAACCAATCGATTGATAACAAGCAGTAGAATCTATAAAACGGTCACAAATTACCCATGTATCATTAAGTAAAGCAGGGATTATAACTTTATTAATATGCTCATATCGTGCCCCCATCACTAGCAGTAATTCTGATTTATTAAGTAATTCATTATGAATTATTATCTCTCGTATTTTTTCAGCAGTAGGAGTTCCACCAATTTCTCGAGTATGAATTGCTTTGATATTTTTCGATAATAAATACTCATATAACATCTTGCTTTGAGTAGATTTACCACTACCTTCGCCACCTTCAAAAGTGATAAATTTTGCTTTATTGTTCACTGTCATCTCCTTCATCATATGGGTCTTTACTATATTCTTCATTAAATTCGTGTAAATATTCTACGCTATTTAATTCTATTAATCTTGAAACAGTTCTTTTGTATTCTTTAATCCACTTACCCTTAGTATAAATTTTATCAGGTTCTTTCTCTAAAGTAATGAATAATAGTACTTTATAGAAATATATATTATCTATAAAATTAATAAACCTAGTGATTAAATCATTTTCTGCTTCTTTTATTTCAGGAATTGCTTCTAAAATAATTACCTGGAAATGCTGACAAATATTAACATAATCAACGTAACCTAAATCTTGTTTAAATAATTCATTAAAATCAGTAAATAGGGCAATGTTACAGGTGTGTTTAAAAGATATTTTACGACCAAACACTTCAATAAAATCTGGTTTTAGTAATTTTTCGTTACAAAATTCTTCAGTTATTTGCTGTATTTTTACTTTACTTTCCTTGTTAATTGGATAAATAACCCGATCATTATGTTTTGAGATAGTTTGATAGCGGTAATCCTTATTACTATCTAAATGTAAGATTAAAAATTGTTTTTTTAGTACTTTAATGAAAGGAAGAAAAGCCTCACGCTGAATGCCATCTTGGTATAAATTATCAGGAATAGTATTAGTGGTTAAGACTATAAATATCTTTTCCTTTATTAAATATTTAAATAAAGTTTGTATCAACATAGCATCAGTAATATCCTTTATTTCAAACTCATCAAGAAATAATACCTTAGTTCGTAATGCTATGTCTTTGGCTAATTTTTTGATTACTAACTTTGTTGGATGATGTTGTAATTTATGCAACTTATTATGTACTTGCTGCATAAAATTTTGATAATGTACCAGTTCTTTAGCATTGTTTAGGGTGTTATAAAATGCTTTAATCAACATAGTTTTACCTCGTCCAACAGAGCCATGTAAATAAATTCCTTTCGGGTGTTTATTAGAACTATTAGTAAAAAAATTACTAAAATTTTGCCATAATGTTTTTTTTTCCAGTAAGGGAGTTACTTCTTCAAAAGTTTTAATTACTCGATGTTGCAGCTTATTTAATTTTATGTTTGTTGGAATATGTTGATAGATACTCACTATATATCCTTGTATTAATTACTTATCCGTTATCTTTGTTTTTATTATTTTCTTCATAGGAAATTAATTTGGGATCTCGTAACTCTTGTATTTTTTCTGGAAGATTCAAATAAGCTGCAATTGCTAAAAATAAACCATTATAATTTTTAGGAGGTACAATAGAAGCTAATGTGCCGTAAATTACATTTATTGAACTATGGGATGATTCTATATACATTTCAGCAATTTCAAAACATGGCTTAGCACTAAATGCTGTTTTAAGTACTTTTAATACTTCTGCGGTATTTTGAATATTAGTATTCAATTCAGCATAAAGATTCAAAGCTTCTATATAGTCTGGCTTTAGTTCTAATGCTGATTCTAAGAATTTAATTGCTTCTCCATCTTCTTCAGCAATTATTGTATCCTTAGCAGCTATGTAATAATATTTAGCTATTTCCTCAGCTTCTTCAGTTAATAATTTGACATTTGCTCGCTGTAACTTAGAGACAATAAAAACCATTTTAGTCCATAGATTTTGCTTAGCATAAATTCGGATTAAAAGTAGCATTAGCTCAGTATCAGTATCATTTTCATTAAATGCTTTAGTAGCACATTCTTCAGCGTCTTTATAATCAGCGTTATTAAAATATATTAATGCTAAGGATTTTGTAGCATAAACACTGTAATTTTTTTTATTAATTATATTACGTAAATAGAAGATTTTTTTGTCAATTTTCTTTTCTGCTTCACTTAAAATAAAATTAGTAACATCTTGTTTATCATCATCGATATCTGATAATAATTTCTTAGTTATAGTTAATGATTTTTCTTTGTTACCAATTAATAATTCACTAAGTGCTTTGAGTAATTTATTATTAATGTTTTTGATTTTTTTTTGTTGCCAGCTTTTTTTAATTAATCCTGGCAAACCAAAAAATAAAAAAATAAATCTTAAAATTAAGAATGAAACAAATAAAAACAATAAAAAACAAGCGCTTAAAGTAAATATTGTTGTTTCTATTTGATAATTATAAAAAGTTAAATAAGCATTAGAATCAAGCTCAGAGAGTGCAGAAAACCCCAGATAAGTTAAAAAGAATATTATACATAAAATTAAAAACTTTATCATTATTTACCTCAAGGATATTTATTATTGAAACCTTTCTTGCATTGCGAAAGAATATAAGTAATTTAAGAAATTATCTAATCGTTTATTAATAGCTATTTTTAATAATTCTTTCTGCTCGTAAGCTTTAGTAGTTTTTTCAATTTTAATAAACTTTTCTAAAGCTTCATATTGGCTTGGAAAGATTTTTTCTTTTAACTGATCTTTATTTAGTAACAATTGATTATATTTCTGTAGTAATATAATGGTTTCTTCAAAATTATCTGGTAAATTTGTAGTTACAGGTAATTTTGCCATTATTTTTAGTTCTTTAGAATAACTGATATCTTGGTTAAATTTAATTAGTAATCTGGTAGTATTTGCTAGATATTTTCTATAGATGGTAAGATTTTCTAATTTAATATCATCAAGATCATCGTTATCTTCTTCAGCTATAGCAGATTCATATGGGTTATCATTAACAGTGTTTTTAGTATCTATATCTGAGTTAATATCTTGCTTAGGAGCAAATTTTGGTAATTGGACATTAAAAAAAGAAAATCCTTCATCTTGAATATTATCTTTCTCAGCTTCTTCTTGAGTAAGAGTGTCTATCTGTTCTTCTTGTTGATCTGATTTATTTAGTACTTTTGTTGTATTATTAGTTAGACCATCATCAATATCAGTTATTATTTTACTCACAGTGTGAACATCAGCTTGATCTTGAGGAGAATTTAAGAATTGCCAATATTTATAAAAATAATAACTACTACCTACCAGTAAGATAAGTAGTATTATCATTAATTTTGTTTTTATATTAAAAGTCTTTGTTTTATCGCCTTTACTATCTTGTTTTTTATTATCAGTCATTTAGTTAATGTTTTTACAATTTCATCTTCGGAATTACAAATTAATACTTTATTAAAGTATTTTTTCATTACATCAGCTATCTTAGCACTAATTGTAATAACAGTATTATTGCTTTGATATTCTAGCAAATTATATGCTACTAATAAACTAATTAGAGTTTTAGCACAATTTTCAGAATAGACTAAGATATAATTTAATTTTTTTTTGAATAACTTTTGTTCCTCGCTATTGAGATCACTTTTATAATGTACTCTATAAAAGATTTCTCTAGTTATTAAAAAAGGCATATGTGTGGTAATATGGTTACTAGAAAGATAGACTGTATGTTGGTATAAATCCTCAGGTATTTGTTTTTTCAATTCCTCTGCTGTTTTAGCACAATATTGAATATGATAGCCTTTATCTACTAATACTTTAGCTGAGATTTCGCCAACTACCCAAACATGTTGGTTTATTTTATTACCTGGCATAGCTCTGATAATTTCTGCAGCATGTTTACTAGTAATAATTAAATTAGTAAAATTAGCAATATCCTCATAATTAAAAGCGATGTTTTCATATTTGAGTAAACTACAATTATGGCAGATATAGTCAAAAGGTTCTAAAATCTTTTTAATTTTATCGTTATTTTTTTTAGTTCTAGTAAGTAAAATACTCTTGATCATTTTTAATTGTAATAACAAATTTTCGAAAGATATTTTACATAAAATATCACATTCCTACACTGGATTTAAGCTTTTTATGTTATTTATTACGATTTTACAATATAATCTTCTCAACTAGATGAATTTATTGTATAGTCTAATTATTATTTATAAATTAAGAACTTGTATGTGGGACTATAAAGCAGCATTTGAAAAACAAATCAATAATATTAGAAATGAAGGTAGATATCGTGATTTTATCGGTCTGCAAAGAATAGCAGGGGATTTTCCTAAGGCTATTTGGGGAAAAGATCAGAAAGAAATAATTATGTGGTGTATAAATGACTATCTAGGTATGAGTCAACATCCAAAAGTGTTAGAAGCAGCTTCTAAAGCATTGCTTGATAATGGTGCAGGTTCTGGTGGTACTCGTAATATTGGTGGTAATAATTATGCTATAGTTGAATTAGAAGCAGAACTTGCTGATTTACATCAAAGAGAAGCAGCTTTGGTGTTTACTTCTGGTTATGTTTCAAATGATGCAACACTTACATCTCTTGCTAAGATAATGCCAGATATAGTATTTTTTTCTGACGAATTAAATCATGCCTCAATGATTGCAGGGATTCGTAATTCTCGAGGAGAAAAACATATTTATCGCCATGTTGATATGGAACATTTGGAAGAATTACTTAAATCGGTTGATATTAATAGGCCAAAGGTAATAGTCTTTGAATCCGCTTATTCTATGGATGGGGTAATGTCGCCAGTTGGTAAAATCTGTGAGCTTGCCAAAAAATATAATGCTATAACTTATATTGACGAAGTACATTCTGTTGGCTTATATGGCAGCAGAGGAGCTGGAATTGCTAATATGCTAGGCTATGAAGATAAAATTGATATTATTCAAGGAACACTGGCAAAAGCTTATGGAGTTATTGGCGGTTATATTGCAGGTGATCATAGTTTAATTGACGCAATCAGACTTACAGCTACTGGTTTTATTTTCACAACTTCCTTACCACCATCGATAACTGCTGCGGCAAAAGCAAGTATTAGGCATTTAAAAAATTCTGATATTGAGCGTCAAACCCAGCAACAAATAGTTAGAAAATTAAAAAATGCATTAGATGCAGCAGGAATTAACCATTATCCTAATAACAGCCATATTGTACCGATAATTATTGGTGATCCAGAAAAAACTCGAAAGGCATCACAAATGCTAGTTGATAAACATAATATTTTTGTCCAGCATATTAATTTTCCAACAGTACCAAGGTGTACAGAAAGATTAAGATTTACTCCAACACCAGCACATACTGATGAAATGATTGCCGATTTAACTGTAGCTCTTCGGGATGTATTTGAAAGATTGAACATTACTTTTCCATTAAAAGAAGCAGCTTGAATAAGTAACTTAGTTTTTGATGAGTAATAAGTAAGAGGAAATAAATATGTCTAAAACAAATCTACAAGGTTTGTATAGTCTTTTAACATATGTAACAAAACATTCGGCAGAACATATATTAATAATATTAAATTTTGAATTAAATAAACCTGATAAAAAAGTTCAATTTAATAATTTTTATAATATGAAATTTCCTATACATTACCTTGATCCAAAATGTATTTTTCATGCAGAGGAAAAGAGTTTAGATTATGTTAGGTGGATTTTTAATTTTGTTCCTAAAAAAATAAAGATTTAAAAGAGATTACTATTGCATCTATTTTGCCTTTTCTAGAAATCGAGAATCCTAATGATTTATTAAATGTTAACCGCTATATGGATCTAAGAGAAGAGTTTACGCTTTTTATTGATGAAGTTATTGACGATTTAGAAATTAAAAAAGGCTACTCAATAATAAATTTCACTGAAAATGAGACAATTTTTTATACAAAATGTAATCAAGTAGGTTTATCTGCACGTGAGTATTTAACAACTCTGCTATCAATAAATGATAAAATTATATGGTACGATTTTAAGTCTGGCGATATTGGTTGTAGCTTACTTGAAGTAGTTAATGCTAAAACGCTAAAAACAATTATGGATAATAAATCAGATAACAATATCCAAAATTATTGTTCAAAAGAAAATTGTTACAATTTATATGACTATATATAGTAATTTCACTTGAAAAATGAATATAAATATGGGATTTTCAATGAAAAAATGAAATATCCAATAATATTC
>JABSSF010000043.1 GCA_013214485.1 Rickettsiaceae bacterium
AAATGTTTAACCATACAAAATCCTTGTTGTGGAAAAAAATTGCAATTCTTGGTTGTGACTTTTAAATTGCCCTGATTTCTTATCCCCTAGTTCGCATTATAAGTCTGGCAGTTTTAATATTTCTTTACTTCTAAAATGATTTACTCCAAATTTATCTATATGCTTTTTTTTAAACTTATTAAAAGAATATATATCTTTAATACTGTGAGCAGCGAATGTAGTTTTTGTATACAAAAAACTTACTTCATCTAAGTTAGTAATATTTTGTTTATATTTATTATAATAAATAACTTCAGCTGTGGCATAAGAACCTATGGCTTTTTTTGTTTCTTTTAATGAATGCAAAGCATCTGCCTGGATGATAAAAGCATCCGCAAGGTCAGTATCGATTGATTTATCTAAATTAAAATTGTTTCTAGATTCATCATGTGTATAAATCTTAATAGCTTGTTTAGCATATCTTAATGCTTCTTTCTTTAGATCCATACCTAACTTAGCTCTTGCTAATTCAATTATTACTCGTAATCTTATACCTCCAGCATTTCCTGAAGATATTTCGTTTATTTCTTTATCATAAATAGGTTTTACTATATTATATGCTTCATTACAATTGCCAAGATTATTTAATGCGGTTGCTTTCAAAACATATACAGGAGCAAAATAATAATCTACTGGATGATCTTTTATACTGTCCATAATTTCATCTATTATTTTCAAAGACATTTCATAATTTCCTTGTAACAAATAATATTTAGATTCGGCTCCTCCTTTTAATAATAATGTCTCTAATTCAATTCCTAGAGCTTTAGTATCAATAGATTTTGCTTTTTTTATATATTCTAATGATTTTTTCATATCAGCATTACATGTATAAGATTGTACTAGCTGAGAATAAACCATATATTTTAAATCTTCATATTCTGGGGCTAAATTAATTATAATATTTTCAGCCTCAATTAGATTTATACTAGCAGTAACATAATCTGCTATTATAAAATAATTTAACTATGTTGATGTTATTACCTTTTGCATATTTGAGAAGCTCTTCAAGACTATCTAACATAGTATTATCTTGCAATACCAATTCTTGTTTGGCATTTTTTCCATTCGGAATGAAATTATTAACTTCATCAACCAAAGCAGATATGTTTTTCTTTAATAATTTTTTATCCATTTTGGTAGCAATTGCTTCTTTGATTTTATATATTGAATTTGTAATTTTCAAATTTTTATAGCGTCATTAATAACCAGTGTTAACAATATTGCAAGAGTATTCTATTATTGATTTCTAGCAAAGAATTTATTTTTTTTCCGCTCAGAAGAGGTAGGAATACCAAGTGATTCACGATATTTAGCTACAGTTCTGCGAGCGATACGAATATTAAATTTTTTCAGTTCTTCAGAAATCTCATCATCGGATAAAATATTATTACCTTCACTCATAATTATTTGTTTTATTAATTCTTTAGCTTTAGTACTAGATACATCCGATCCGATAGCTCGAGTATTACCCAGGCTTGAAGAAAAGAAATATTTTAATTCATAAATACCACTTGGAGCTGAAATATATTTATTAGATGTAGAACGACTAACCGTACTTTCATTAAATCCAGTTATCGCAGCAATATCATTTAAAGTCATCGGTTTTAAATACATAACACCATTAGTAAAGAATTGCATTTGTTCTTCTACAATTGCCTTAGTCACTTTTAATATAGTATTTGCTCGTTGGTTAATACTTTTGATCACAGTGTTAGCTGATTCAACTTCTGCTCTAACAAATTCTTTTTCTTCTTTATTATTGGTACTATCTTTAATTTTTAAATAATATTCCTGATTAACATGTAATTTTGGCATAGATTCTGGATTGATCTCTAATTTTATATTTCCATCACCGTCTGTAGTTAAAATAACATCTGGAATTTTATAACTTGTCTGTTCGACTAAAAAACCACTCGCAGGCTTAGGATTTAAAGATTTAATAGTTTTGATCATATCAGTAAGTTCTACAAGATTAGCTTTGCATAATTTACTTAACTTTCGTAAATTTCCTGCAGCAACTAAATCTAGATTATCAATCATTTTTTGTATTCCAGGCGTATTTAATTTTTTGTCATCAATTTGAATTTGTAAACATTCTTGTAAATTACGAGCAAATATTCCAGCTGGATCAAAAGATTGTAATTTTTTTAGCACTGTTTTTACCATTTTTATATTACATTTCAAATTTTCAGCAACTTCTTCTAATTCAATATTTAAATAACCACTACTTTGTATTGAGTCTAATAAATAAATAGCAACTAATTTTTCTTTTTGATCATAAATTGAAGTATTAATTTGCTCTATTATATATTCTTTTAATGTTTTCTCAGTAGCTATATTAGCTAAGAAATTATAATGGGCGTTATCATTATTAGATTTAGAATTATAACTACTAGCATCTTCTTGTATTCTAGTTCTCTCATTTACTGTAGAGGTTTGTCGTTCTTCGATAATATTTTCATCTTCAATAAACGGATTTTTATCTAATTCCTTTCTAACATATTCAGCAAGTTCAATACTGGACATCTGCAAAACAGCAATACTTTGATGCATACTAGTTGTCATCGTTAAATTTTGCTTCTGTTGCGTAGTCTGTATTTGTTTTGGCATAGCTTAATTATAAAAAATAAATCCTAGTTTTCTGCGAAAATTTGTTTATACTAACATGAAAAATTTTCACATATTTTGTGACAAATATAAAAATACTATAACTTTTAATAGATAATTTTTATAGAAAATAAACTCTATGACCCCAATTTTTTACATTAAAGATGGCAATTTGAGCTTTGTAGATAAAATAATTTTATCTGGAATAGAATTATATTTATCTTATGGCGACAAAGTTTGCTTAGTAGGTAAAAATGGTTCTGGCAAATCCAGTTTAATGAAAATCATTGAAAATATTTATGAATTAGACAGTGGTGAATTATATAAAGAGCCTGGAATAAATATTGGATATTTAAAACAAGATATGAAACAAATTCCAGATTGCAGCATTTATCAATTATTAATGCAAAATTTTAAAGATATTGAAAGTAATAAATATCATGCTGATATGATTTTAACAAATTTACAACTTGATGGTAGTTTAAATTTAAAAGATTGTTCTGGTGGTCAAATAAGAAGAGCATATTTAGCTAATAGCTTAGTTACTAAACCAAAAATTTTATTGCTAGATGAACCAACTAATCATTTAGATATTATTACTATAAACTGGCTTGAAGAATATCTTAAATCTTATCATGGAGCTTTAATTTGTATTAGTCACGATCGAGAATTTTTAGCTAATGTAACTAATAAAGTATGGTGGATAGATCGTGGAACTTTACGAAAATCTGATCGTGGGTTTAAATATTATGATTCATGGCAAGAAGAAGTAATTAGCGCTGAGGAAGCATTAATTAAAAAAATGAACCGTAAATTAGAGGCCGAAAAAGGTTGGCTTAATACAGGAGTTACCGCAAGGCGTAAAAGGAATCAAAAACGTTTAGCTGGACTTTATCGTTTAAGAGAAGAATTACGAGCACATCAACAAAAATTAACTGCAGCAAAAGCAAGCTTAACCCTTAAGCTTAGTGAAAAAACAAAAAAAACTAATTTCATTATTGAAACAGAAAATGTTTCTTATGCTTATCCAGGCAATAACAGACCAACTCTATTTAAGGATTTTAGTTTCAAAGTTAAAAAGGGAGAAAAAATAGGTGTTATTGGCCCTAACGGTTCGGGTAAATCAACCTTGATTAAAATCCTAATTAAAGAACTAGAATTACAAACTGGTAAAGTAAAACATGGCACAAACTTAGATATTACTTATTTTGATCAACATCGGACAAACTTGAATCCAGAACATACTTTACAATTAACCTTGTGTCCTAATGGCGGTAGTCACGTTGAGGTTAATGGTAGGTTAATCCACGTTGCTTCATATCTTAAACAATTCATGTTTAACCCAAAATTATTACAAACTAAAGTAGCTACATTATCAGGTGGTGAAGCTAACCGTTTATTACTTGCTAAAGCATTAATAAAACCTGGCAATTTTTTAATTCTAGATGAACCAACAAATGATCTAGATATGGAAAGTCTAGAAATCTTGTTAGAAATTTTAGCAGATTATGATGGAACATTATTAATAGTGAGTCATGATCGGGATTTTCTCAATCGTTTAGTTACCAGAACTTTAGTATTTACTGGTGATAAAATAGTGGATATGTATGGTGGTTATGATGATTATTTAAAATATTATCACAAGCAACCTGCAAATAAAATTAATAATAATCAAAGCAACAAATCAAAAGTTATAAAGGATAACAAAGTAATAAAACAATCTTCAGGAAAGCTAAGTTATAAATACCAACGATTACTTGAAGTGTTACCTGGAGAAATTGCTAAATTAGAAAACGAAATAACTAGGATAGAAAGTAATTTAGCCAAGGATGGACTATATAATAACGATCCAGAAGAATTTAGCCACTTAACTAAGTTATTACAACAAGCACAACAGGAATTGGAGGAAAAATATGCTAGTTGGTTCGAAGTTGAGTCAATGCAGCAAGAGTTAAATAGAAATAAAAATTAATAGGTAAACAGAATTGGGTGCTACTATGAATAATTTAACTATTTCTTCCTTATCTAGTTCAATAAAAAAAATATGGTATTTTTGGTTTAGTAAACAAAAATATAAAGTTATTGCTCTGATATTTATTATGTTTTTAACAGGAATTATCCCTGCAATTGATGGTATATTATTACAAAAAATAACTGATCTTATTGAATCATTTACTACTAATGAAGTAGCTAATCTACCGCAAGCCTTAGTTATGTGGATAGTTATATACCCTATCTGGTGGCAGATAATTAGTATAACTTGGCATATTTATGATTATGTATATTTAAGTACTTTACCAAAAATAAAAGCTCAAGTAATGGATGAATTCTATGATTATATTCAATATCATAGCCATGAATTTTTCCAAAATAATTTAGCAGGTGATTTAACAACTAGGATAAAAGAAAGCGCCAGATCTTTAGAAATGATCTTTGCTTACTTCAATGAAAAAATACTGCGAAAACTTTCAGTATTAATTTTTTCTGTTACAACTCTTTATACAGTACATTCTACTATAGGAAATATTTTTCTTATCTGGATGCTAATATTTTTAAGCACTAGCATATATTTCGCCAGAACTATAAATCATTATTCAACAATTTATGGTATTAGCAAAGCCGTAGTTTCTGGAAAAATTGTTGATGCTTTTGCTAACATCTCTGTTATTAGAATGTTTGCCTCACATAAAAGAGAAAGGAAATATTTAAATAAATATACTAATGATACTATAATTTGTGATCAAAATATGCAGCGATTTATGCTTAAGCTGCGTATTGCTTTTGGCATTTCTTGTACCATTATGATCTTTGCAATAATGTATTATATAATTACATTACGTAGCAACTCAGTTATTTCAACTGGGGACTGTATATTGGTTATCACTCTTTGTATAGCAGTGATTGATGATGTTTTAGATTTAGCTCAGGAACTAGGTGATCTATTTGAAGAAATAGGAGCATTTAATCAGACAATGCCATTATTAGGCAAATATGAAATTTGTAATAAAAAGCAGGCAATTACTCTTGAAATAAAAAAACCCATTATTGAATTTAAGAATGTTAGCTTTGCTTATAGAAATAATAATAATAGTTTTACTAATAAATCTGTAACTATTAACCCTACTCAAAAAGTTGGATTAGTTGGTTTTTCTGGTTCAGGTAAAACCACTTTTGCTAGCTTAATTGCTAGGTTATTTGAAATTAGTAACGGTAAAATACTCATTGACGGGCAAGATATAGCAGAAGTGACTCAAAGTAGTTTAAGACAAAATATTTCCTATATTCCTCAGGAACCAATATTATTTCATCGGTCTATTAGAGAAAATATTATCTATGGTAGCCTAGGCAAAGCAAATGAAGAAGAAATTATTAAAGTTGCTAAAGCTGCTTATATTCATGAACATATTATGAGTATGCCTAAAGGATATGATACAATATGTGGAGAACGTGGTAATAATTTATCTGGTGGACAACGACAAAGACTAATTATAGCAAGAGCCATGCTTAAAAATGCTCCGATAATTATTTTAGATGAACCAACTAGTTCTTTAGATAGCTATACGGAAAAAATGATTCAACAATCCTTAGAAATATTAATGGCTGAAAAAACTGTGTTAGTAATTGCTCATAGGTTAAATACTTTGCTTAATATGGATCGTTTACTGATTTTTGATAAAGGACACATTGTTGGTGATGGTACTCATGATGAATTAAAAGAAAAATGTAAGATTTATAAAAAACTATGGGAATCTCAAATAGCTGGTATACTTTAGGCTCTGTTGACATATTCATGAGCTATAAAATTTTTTATATAGCTCACATTTTTAGCATTTTTGGGCTATATAGCCAGTTTTTTATAAATAATTCCTGTTCGTAAATTAAGAAATTTAGGTAAACGACAAATTCTTAATATTCTTGGTTTGACTTCTAAAAACTCATCATTTTTCAGAATATTAAATATTTTTTTGCCAATTACCTGATTTAATATAGTATTATTGATTATGTTATTGGCTTTTATTCTGCTAGATGGTCGAAATAATAAACATGTAACACATGATCTAATAATTTCATCAATATCTTCCATCAATGTTTTTTCTATATCTACCAGAATAACCCTTACTCCTTGTTGATTATTCATGATATGATACTTAAACTTAAATCCTTTAACTGTAACAATATTAAGTGGAATAGGACTACTTGAAATAAAATATCTTACAAAACTATACATTTGTTTGTAATTACCAATTATACATATATTTCCATAAGGAACTTCTATATCTATACTTCTTCTAAATCTATCAATAGTTTGAAAAGTAAAGCTGTTAGCTTTTTTTGATATATCACCTCCAGTTTTTAACTGCTTTATTCCTTTCCTTTGTTTATTTTTAGTAATATTTCTATTTAAAGTAATAATATTTAATTTTGAGGTGTTAGGTTATGTTAACATAACCTAACAGGTATCTTGGGATTAAAAAAATACCTGTTGATTAATTGATTATTTTGATTATAAGGAAAACTGACAAAAAAAATACCCACAAAAAAGTAGGTATTTTAAAATAACCCTAGGCTCTGTTGACATAAGCCTAATCTATGCCCAAAACAAATGAAGATCCAGATTTAAGAATATTCAGGTTCTGACATTTTGGTTGATAAAGATTCATCTGTAGTTTTTGATCGCTTAGGAAATAACACTAATGCTCCACCTAACCCTAATAGAGAAACAAAAGCAATATATAAACCTATATAAAACACATTATATTCATAAGTTTTAACTATTAACGAACAAATTACAGGAGCCGTACCACCAAATAAGGCAGCACCTATACTATAGCTAGTAGCCCCACAACTAAAACGACATTCGACAGGGAAGACTTCTAAAATTAAAACATTAGAAACTACTAGCACAACGGAAAGTAACATTGCATAAAAAATTGTGTATAATGTAACTAATTGTGAGTCTGCAGTGTTCATAACCAGACTTAAGAAGAATAAATCATATAAACCAATCATTAATATACTTAAAGCTATTATATTTCTTCTGCTTATATTATCACATAACCAACCTACAACAGGAACCATACAAAACATTAAACTTATTAAAAATAAACCACTAAATCCTGTATTACCAAGCTGTTCACCTTTTAAATAATTTGGAATAAACACCATAGCAAAATAAAAATTAGCGTTACTAGCTCCTGCTAAACAAACAGCTGATAACATTTTTATTTTTAATTTTTTAAGTCCATATAGTAAAGGTAATTTTAGCCTCAGACTAGCACTTGCTTGAAATATAGGAGTTTCTCTTAATTTTCTACGTATAAAATAACCTACTATAGACAAACCAAATCCAAGCAAGAAAGCAAATCGCCAGCTATAACTTGGCAATGAATCACTTTGTAATGTTTTACTTACTATAAACGCTAATATCACCCCTAATGTACAACCACATAAGACTGTTCCTCCAACTATACCAACATTTTTTTTATCAATATGTTCCATAGCATAAATAATCGCTCCGCTATATTCCCCACCTACTGATAAACCTTGGATAATACGAACTAAAACTATTATAAAACATGCGGCAATACCTATTAATTCATATGATGGTAATAATGACATGGTTAAAGATGCTATTCCCATACATGACACACTTAACACCAATGCTATTTTTCGCCCATATCTATCACCAATTTGACCAAAAATTATTGACCCTAATGGCCTAAAGAAAAAACCAACTGCAAAAAATAAATAAGTTACAATCAACGCCATATCTTTATCCAGGAAAGATAAATAATTTTTATGGATTACTGAAGCTAGAAAGCCAAATATTAAAAAATCATACATCTCTAACCCTCCAGCTATAAAGCATGAAGCAATTACTGATATCGGAATTTTATTTGTTGGTTGCTTGATAGAATCCATAATTTTACCTCTTTTGATGTATTTATTTTATATTTATTTCAAATTTATTTAATATATGACCTAACTGGTTTCTGGCTAAAAATACTAAATCTTTTTTTGTTGCAACATTAAATTTATTTTTTAATGATTCCACTCGATCTTTAATTGTAAATGGTGATTTACCAATAAAATCAGCTATGCTTTTCATAGTTATACCATATTGAAGATATGCTAAACACTCTACCTCCTTACAGGAAATTTTAATCTTATCTCCCTTAACCTCAACATACATATCGCCCATATTACCTGTAGATTGGTATGAACTAGAAAATACAATATTTATTTGTTCTTTAGTTAAACATCTTATTGTTTCTCTTCGCATTTCTTCAGTTTGTATAATCCATCTTAATACTGACATTACTCTACCAATCAAATTTTCAATTACTTCAAGCTTATTTAATACAAAATCTCTGACTCTCACATCAGCACAAACTATATAAAATACGTTTACTTTAACATTATTAAATTGATAAATCACAACACCATTATTCACAGATGAACCAGCTAAAAACTTCAAATATCTATTATCTATTTTATCACCACTTCTAGTGATGATCCTTTGTTGATTTTTAACTGCATATAACAATTCTTGTACGACATATTCTTCAAGAGACGTACTAAATAAAATGTCTTTATTTAATTCATTCCAATCTTTACTTAAAGGAAATAAGACGCTATTACCTGTAATATCAAAATTTCTATAACCAAACCCTGCAACTCCTAATTTACTAATATAGCTAATAAAATCTAATAACAATATTTTCTTAGCTATATCCATTCTAGATAATAATTTTTTATACTCGCAAGGGCAGGTATTTATTGCATCTATAAACCATTGAGGAAAAGATAATCCTGAATTAAAAATATTCTCAAAATCAGTCTTCATACTAGCTACCTTAAACAATCTACTGCTATCAGTTTCCCGAGTATATAGTCATAAAAAAACTTAGTCAACTACTGATTGTAGATTAATACCCCCAAAGCAAACTTTATATTAAAGAACTTATCTTCTGAATTTATGAAATTTTTCCAGTAACTTAATAATTAATTGTGGTTGATGATTTTTTTGCCAATTACCTGCGGCATATTTGTTAGCTTCCGCAAGTGTTGGATAAATATGCATAGTTTTAAGTATTTGTTTAAGTCCAATATTATATTTCATCGCTAAAACATATTCCGTAATGATATCACTAGCGTGCGAGCCAACTATCGTTACTCCAAGGATTTTATCACTATTTGGCTTGGTTAAAATTTTTACAAAACCATGATCCTGACTATCTGCAATAGCACGATCAAGATCATCAATACCATATATAGTTACCTCATAAGCAATATTTTGTGCTTTAGCTTCTTTTTCATTTAAACCTACTCTAGCAACTTCTGGATCAGTAAAAGTAGCAAAAGCAATAATATCATAATCCACTTTAAACTTTTTAAATGGACTAAATAAAGCATTAATACAGGCATACCAAGCTTGATGGGCAGCCACATGAGTAAATTGATATGGACCTGCCACATCACCACAAACATAGATATTAGGAATATTTGTCTGCATAAAAGAATTGCAACTAATAGTTTTTCTTTCATTAATTACAATTCCAAGCTCTTCAAGACCGAAACCATCAATATTCGCAGCTCTACCAAGAGCAACAATAACTGCATCAAAATCAATAATTACTTCTTTGTTATTCACCTCACAAATCAAAGATTTTTTATTTCCTTTTTTAATAAATTCTTTTGCCTTGTGACTAGTTAAAATATTGATATTTTCATCTTTAAAATATTTACTCACCAGCTGAATAACTTCTTCATCTTCTCTAGTTAGAATCTGTGGAGCCATTTCAATTAAGGTAACGTTAGATCCTAATCTTGCAAAACTCTGTGCCATTTCTGAGCCAATAGGGCCACCACCTAATACTAATAATTTTTTAGGTAATTTCTTTAATTGCCATAAATTATCACTGGTTAAATAATCTATTTTTGATAGCCCTGGAATATTTGGTACTAAAGGTCTTGCCCCCGTTGCAACAATAATGGCTTTTGCAGTAATTATTTTATTCTTATCTATCTGTACTTCATATGGTGAGATAATTTTTGCTGAACCTGAAATACAATCAACGCCGAGCTTTGAGTATCTATAGATAGAATCATGAGGTTCTATCTTTTTAATAACTTGCTGTACTCTATTCATAATATCAGCAAAATTAAAATTTAATTTACCGTCTGTAAAACCAAATTCCTTAGCTCTTTTTATATAAGACATGATTTTCGCTGACCTAATTAAAGCTTTACTCGGAACACAACCAGTATTTAAACAATCACCGCCCATCTTATTTTTCTCAATTAGAGCAACTTTTGCTTTAATAATTGCAGCAATGTAAGAGGCAACTAAGCCAGCTGAACCAGCTCCTATCACTATTACGTTATAATCAAATTTCTTTGGCTTTTGAAATTTATTATTCATGTGCAATTTACTATCAAAATTCTCTGCTTTGAAAAATACAATTAATTTTTTAGTCAGTAATGGAAATATAGCAATTAAACTAAAAGCAATAATAATTTCTAAGGATAAGATATCTTTAGTACTAGTAATTTTGCTTAAACTTTGTCCTGCATAAACATATAAGAAAGTACCTGGTAACATGCCAATAAAACTAACTAAAATAAAAGTTATAATTCTAATAGCGGTAAGCCCCATCAAAATGTTAATCATGAAAAAAGGAAAAAGTGGAACTAAGCGTAAAATAAATAAATATAAAGCTCCATCCTTTTTTACTCCATCATTTATTATTTTCACTTGATTTGGAAACTTCTTATTAATTACATCTTGGAAGAGGAATCTTGCTAATAAAAAAGTAATAGTCGCTCCAATCACACTTGCAGGGGAGACAATTAATACCCCTATTGTTGTGCCAAATAATACTCCTGCTAATATTGTAAGTACCGCAGCGCCGGGCAACGATAAAGCAGTAATTGCTACATACAAAATAGCAAATGTAACAATAGTGATTATTTTATTTGTTTGGTAGATATTAGCAAAATCTTGTTGCCTCTGTTTGATATATTCTAAAGAAAAATATTGATTATAATCGCCTAGGAAAAATACAACTATTAAACCTAAAATGGTACATAATAATAGAAACCTTAGAAAGTTCTTAAAATTCATAACCTAATTTATTTTTTTTAGCTACCACTGTTATCTATTGTATTACCTTCCTTTTCCTTTATCTATTGCATCACTACGGGATCTTGCTATTGGTTTATTTGATAACCGTGAACTTTGCTGCCTGTATGAAGCAACTGTCTTTTTAATTTTTTCAAGTTCTTTAATCATCTCAGCATTAGGCTCTTGTTTTATCTCATCTATTGCCTTATCTCCTATTTGTTGATAAGCATCGCTTGCTGTTTTATTTTGAGAAAGTGTAGCTCTTTTTTTGTACTTACACATTTTTTTTATATTTTTTAGAATAGAGTTTTTTTCTTCTGGAGCTTTCTTTAATTCCTCTTTTTTAGGGTTCTTTAGTTTCTCTATTTCTTGATCAGCCCATTTTTCAAGGCTATCTAGCTTAACAAGTAATTGTACTTCTTTTTTGCTGATATCATTTTGCTGTTTATTGAAATCTTTATTAATTATACCCTTAAGTTCTGCAATTTGATCAGGAGTGAAAAGTTTTGCATCCTTAATATCAGTGAAAGTTTTTTCAATATCTTTGTGTATTGCATTTAACTTTAAATCTTTAATCATCAGAGCATCTTGACTTTGCTGCTGATTTTTATTATTACTTGAATTATTATGTAACCCTTTAATATACGAATCTATCTCCTCTTGCTGTAGTTTCTGAGCCATTGCATAATCTTTTTCTTGCTGTTGTAATTTCTTAGCTAAGGCATAATCTTTTTCTTGCTGTATTTGCTTATCTAAATCACTTTTATTTTTGTTTTTTATATCATTTACAGCAGATGAATTTTGATCAAGATTTTCAGTGTTCACAATTCGATCTAAGGGTTTAACTGGTACTACCACTGCACTAATTGATGCTAGGGCTTGTGCTTGTTTTTCTTGTGCTTCTATAATTTGTTTCATTTCAGGGCTTAAGTCAACTGTCCCTTGATTAGGCTGATTAGCTAATTTTAAAACCTTTTCATCAATAAAATCCTGTATAATGTTAGCTTGATTTATACTATTTTCTACTTGTTTTAATGCAACTACTTTAGGGGGAACAATAGAAACATTATCCTGCATTATTTCATATTGTACGTCATATTCCAGTGGAATATCCTTCATTTTTCTTAGGTCATTAAATAACTTTCTTTCTTTGCGTAAAATTATTTCTTCCTTGAGTTGTTTTAGAAACTTATAATTTTTTATCTGATCCAAATCCAACGCTTCTTCTTCATCTGTTCGCTCTTTCACTGAAGATTCCCGTACTGCTTTATCAATAATTTTAGCATTATCCTCAACGGCAGAATTACTTAACTTAAGATATTGCTGTGTTTTTGCCGCAATAATTTTTTGTTTTTCTGCTTCTACTTGTCCCATTTCTGATTTAGACACATTATATTCTGTTATTAACTTATCTTTCGCTTCTTTTAGAATTTGTTTTGGTATAATTCTAGATTTTGCATTTGCTATTTCTGTGTCAAAAAATTCTCGATATTTGTTATCAAATTCAGTTTTATGTTCTTCATAAAAATTATTCCTTTCTTCTGCTATGTTAGGAAGCTTGCAAAAATAACTTTAATATTTAATAGGTTTTATAATGTAATTCCACTCTCCTTTAAATGACTCATT
>JABSSF010000044.1 GCA_013214485.1 Rickettsiaceae bacterium
AAAAAATATGGTATTTCTGTAGATAGCTTAGACGAACTTGACCAAGATGAACTTATAGAAGCTGTTAACAACTTAGAACAGATACCACAACTTATTGCAGCAAAATATCTTGAGCTACAAAATAAAAAATTATCAGACGCTGATGATGTTCAAATAGACGATTTAGACGACCTTATCTCTTTCATTGAACAAGATAACCGTACTAAAATTACTGTTGATCAAGAATCTGTTTTAATAGAAAACATACAGAACTTGGCTAAAAAATATGGTATTTCTGTAGATAGCTTAGACGAACTTGACCAAGATGAACTTATAGAAGCTGTTAACAACTTAGAGAAAGTAAAAATATACATTTCTACAAAAGAGCTAACATTAAACGATAAACAACAATTAATAGATACTGATGAAGATTTTCAAATAGCAGATTTGGATGATTTAGATGACTTTATCACTGCAAAAGAACCAGATGAGGATGACGAGGAAGAGCAAGAGGAAGTCATTAATTCAGCAGCAGAAGATAATCATAAGAAAATTACTGTTGATCAAAAATCTGATTTTACAAAAAATATAACAACTAATGCTATAAAATACGGTATTTTTGATCTTGTGTTAAATAACAAAAATTTAGATGAACTTTTAAAAATTGATTATAACTTAATACAAGTAGAGAAGTATATATCATCTAAAGATCTTAGCGTAGATTGGGCAGGGTTAAAAACTAGTGATAACATCCGTTTAACGGATTTGAATAGTATAAATAACTTTATCAAGCAGCAAAATTTAAAAGAAAACATAATTAAAAATGCTGATCAATATAATATTGAAGATCTTGAAGAAGGATTAAATAATATGGATGAAAATCAACTTGAGAAGGTAAACAAATTCTTCAAAGAACAATTAGATACATATATAAAGGATAATATTTTTCAAACAACAGAAACCACGGACGGCATTAAGCACTTTGTAGACGAGGACGGCGTTGAAATTATAGATTATAATGATTTAGAAGATCTATTCAATAGTAGTGATTTATTAGGAGACATTCTTGCCTAACTGCTTGATGGATACGATATATATAAAATGATAAAGGTAGGGTTTTTTAAACAAAATCCTACTTTTTTTATACTAGAATCCCCTAGATTTCTTATCCGCTGGTTCGCATTATAAACACCTTTATTTAAGACTCTTTTCTTCCAAACACTCTCCTGGTTTTAGTTTATCAAGCTCCCATTTACCATATTTAGTACGAATCAAGCGATTAACTGTTAAATTAAAATGACTAAATATTTTTCTAATTTCCCTATTCTTACCTTCACAAAGTACCACTTCAAACCAGGAATTAGTTCGTCCTTGCTTAATTAATTTTATCATTTTAGGGCGGTAGGTAATACCAGCAATATTTATTTTCTTAACTGTTTTATTTTTTGTAAGGAACTTTAATAAGTAACTAGTATCACCATAAGCTCTAACTTTATATACTCGCTCAATTTTACTCTCTGGTAATTCCATTTTCCTAGCAAATTCACCATTATTGGTTAAAATTAATAACCCTTCACTATTCATGTCTAATCTGCCAATAGAAATCACTTTAGGCATATCTGGTAAATTAGCAAATACTGTCTCCCTACCTTGTGGATCGTGATGTGTAGTAATTAACCCTACTGGCTTATAATAACGCCAGATACGTATTTTCTCTAATGGTTTTATCACCTTGTCATTTACTTCTACAACATTATCACTAGAAATATTAATTGCAGGAGTATTTATTACTTTACCATCAATTTTAACCCTCCCTTTTATTATTAATTCTTCTGCTTTTCTACGAGAACAAATACCCGCAGCAGCAATATATTTATTAATTCTTTGTGATTTATCAGATGATGACATTAATAGTAACTAAAATTAAACCAAGAAAAAATAAGCCAGGCCAAGGAAGCTGAAAAAACCAATAGCATCAGTCAAACCATTAACAAACACTCCAGATGCAGCAGCAGGGTCAATGTCCTTACTATTTAAGAAAATAGGAATCCCAGAACCTATCAACCCTGCAATAGTGAAATTAATTACTACCGCAACGGCAAAAACTGTACTTAAGCTAGAATCAGCAAACAGTAAATAACTTACAATTCCTCCTATAAATGCTAATAATATACCATTTACGGCACAGACTAATATTTCTTTTAAAATTATTTTTACGATATTAGTAGAGATAATTTCCCTATTAACTAATGCTCTTATAGTCACAGTCATTACTTGAGTACCTGCACTACCTCCCATAGAAGCTACTATCGGAAATATTGTTGCTAAAGTAATTAATTTTGCAATAGTAGCACCAAATTGATTAATAATTAGTGAGTTAGCACAAGCAGTAATTAAATGAACAAATAACCAAGGAAAACGCTGTTTGGCGGTAACATAGAAACTATCATAAATATCACTAGTATTAACACCACCTAAGTGCATTAATTCACTTTCCGTTTGTTCTTCAATAATATATAGCATGTTATCAATTGATACAGTTCCAACTAACTTACCTTTTTTATTCACTACGGGCACAATGGTTAAAGCATATTGTTTGAAAATAAATGCTAATTCATCAAGCTCAGTACTAGTAGCAGCAATTTTAAACTCAGAATTCATAATTTCTCTAAGTTTTTTAGTTCGAGAACTTTTCAGTAAAGTACTAAGTAGAATATTGCCGACTGGCTTATCTTTACTGTTAACAATAATTGCTGCATGGAAATCTTGAGAAATATTACTTCTACGAATATAATCTATAGCTTGGCCTACTGTCCAATGTACTTGAAAAGAAATGAAGTTTTTCTCAAGCACCCTACCCACAGTATTTTCTGGATAATTAAACCCTTCAATTATCTGCTGTCTTTTCTTAGCTGTTAATTTACCAAATATCTGCTGTTTTAGTTCTTCATCAATATTTTCAATAACCTCAATTGCATCTTCAATATCTAGCCTATTAATAAATTCGGCACTTTTCTTTATGCCTATAGACTCTAGAATTGGCTGCTTGCTGCTATCATTTAAACAAACAATGGTTTCTGGATTTAATTTATCAACTATTTTGCTAAGAATAGTCGAATATAATTTGTGATTAGTATTATCAAGAAAATCTGCTAAATCAGCATAATGTAAGCTCAGCAATTTCTCCTGAGCACTGTCTAATTTATCATTATCAATAAGATAGTTTATATTTTCAAAAACTTGTTCTAATTCATCCTGATCATATGATAAGTTAGAATTTAGTGAATTTTGCATAAAAACCTACACATAAATTTTGATCAGTAATAAAACTATTTCTTGCATTACAACTTGTATACTACTTGCATAAATTAAGCATTCTGTTATAGCTTATCCAATTAGCGATAGATAGATGGTGCGGCCGAGAAGATTTGAACTTCCACTCTATTACTAGAACAGCACCCTCAATGCTGCGCGTCTACCAATTCCGCCACGGCCGCAAAAGAGCAGGTACTGTTGTACCCAAGGATTATATATAGCAAATTATCATAAAATAAGCAATTAACTTTTTAAATGGCCGTAATAATTAAGTAAAACTACATAAAGCTTTTATTAGTTATCGTAACACTAGTTTTCACGTTAGTTCCAGGTTGTTTCTTGATTTTTTTAATAAATCTATTAGAATATTTTTAAAGACCAGCTTTTCTGCAACCTTTATATTAATTTATTATAAGTTAAGCTCTTGTTTTGATCACAGATAAGCTATTTTTACTTATCTGACTCAGTCTTTGTAGCAACTTCTTTTTTACCTAGAGCTTCCTTCTCGTTTGCAGGGGTTTTTTCTTCTTTAACTACAGCTTTTTTTGCAGAAGATTCTTTGCTATTATAATTGGTTCTTTCTTTTAACCTTGCTGCTTTACCACTTAAATCTCTTAAATAATATAGTTTAGCACGACGTACTACCCCTCTTTTTATCACTTCAATTTTATTGATTATTGGGGAATAAAGCATAAACCTTCTCTCAACACCTTCACCGTGACTTACTCTACGAACTACAAAAGAGGATGTAATACCTTTATTTCTCCTTGCAATTACTACTCCCTCATAAGCCTGTAATCTTTCAGTAGTACCATCAATTACTCTAACTGTTACTTTTACCGTATCTCCTGACTGAAACTCGGGTACTTGCTTGTTTTCAATTAGTTTCGTAATTTGTTCTTTTTCATATTGCTCTACTAAATTATTCATCTTAAAACTCCGTAAATTTTTTTTATTTATTATTTTGCTTCTTTAGCAAATCAGGTCTTACTTTTTCAGTGATTTTTAAAGCCTGCTTCTCTTTCCATTTATCTATTTCTTTATGATTACCAGATAATAATATTTCAGGAACTTCTCTATTTCGCCATTTTATTGGCTTAGTATAAAGAGGATGCTCAAGTAATATTTTATCTTTTCTAACCTCAAAAGACTCTTCTTTCAAAGTTTCAGAGTTTACAAGAACCCCTGGTATTAATCTAATAATACAGTCAAGAACCGCAAGCGCAGCAACTTCACCGCCAGATAATATATAATCACCAATGCTAATTTCGGTAACATTATACTCTTCTATTACTCTTTCGTCAATCCCTTCAAAGCGTCCACATAAAATTATTACTTCCTTTTTAGCTAAAATTTCTTGTACAAGCTGTTGATTTAAAGGAATTCCCCTTGGTGAAGGATAATAGATATGACTATTTGGCTTCTGTTTTTTTGCATAATCTAAAGCATTACCTACAACATCTGGACGCATAATAAGGCCATTACCACCGCCGCAAGGAACTTCATCTACTTTTTTATGTTTTCCTACCCCAAAATCCCTAATGTTAATAACATCATACGACCAAATATTATTACGAAGAGCTTTCCCAGCTAAGGATAAGCCCAATGACCCAGGAAATGCTTCAGGAAAAAGAGTCAATATTGTTGCATGAAAATTGCTAGTCATTTTTATTCTTTATTTTATTAAATTTTAGCTATATTCAAATAATTTGAAATAGGGATAGTAACAAGCAACAACGTCCCTGTTTCACAATTAATGACTATATTATAATGAATTTATGACAATATGTATAAATTTTTATTGATTTATAAGCATTATTAGTCTATATAATTTAAGGGTTACTCCTTAAGATTTCAAGATTTAGGCGGGGCATGGCGCAGTCTGGTAGCGCATCTGGTTTGGGACCAGAGGGTCGGGAGTTCAAATCTCTCTGCCCCGACCAATAAAACCTAATTCTCCATTTTTTAACAGTATCTAATTACAAAATCCTCAGTAATATTAGCTAATTATGCTATAGTGAACTTATAAATAGGATAACTTAAGTATGGTCTAATGAGATATTGTAGAAATTTATTAACTCTAATAATCATTTGCCTTTTTACTTTTTCTGCAAAAGGTGAGGAGGAAGAAGAAGTAAAAACTATATTAGAAGTAAATAGTTTTAGTGAAATAGCAAATACCATAGATCAATTTATAGAGAATGGTAACGATCCCACACAAACTTTAGTTATATTATCACTCAAAAATATTTTTGCACCCACAGATCGGGCTTTTTATCAACAAAAAAACTACCTTACTTTATTACGGAAATCATTTAAAAAATTAAAACCATCTAAATCTCATTATTATAATGAATTAGTATTATCAGAATACGAAAACACTTTAGTAGATAAAGACATTCCTAAATTTATACAAAACCTCTTTGATCAAGGGATGACCGTAATTGTTTTTAGTGAAAACATTTCTGGAAATTTCAATGATATTCCTTATTTTGAAAGCTGGACTATTGATTTATTACAAAAACACAAGATCAACATTAACCAAGGCAAGTTTAAGGATCAAAAAATAGTATTTAAAAAGTCATTTAAAGTTTTAGACAACTACCCAACTTTTTACAATGGACTAATCAGTGCTAATCGTTTTAAAAGAAAAAATCTCTACCATCAAGTAATTAGTAGATTTCTCTTCACTATGAACTATTTTCCTAAAAATATAATAATGGTTCACAACAACGAAAATGACTTAAAAACTGCTGAAACCCAAATACAAGTTTTATACAAAAATTCACAAATTTTAAGTTTTTTACACAAAGTTCCGTTCAGAGAAAAAGAAGAGTTATCTCCAGAAAATTACCTAAATTTTATGAATCAAATAGTTAAAAAACTAAATAAAGTGAGAAGAAAAACCGTTAACAATGAACTCAAAAATCCATATGAAGAATAAACTGAAAACAATATTATTTTTTAGCATAGCACTTATTTTTTCAGATATTTACGCTAAGCCAGATATTACTCAAATTCATTCCCTACAATCTAAATATCTTAAAAAAATAACTGATGTTATTGATAAGGATACTATAGTGTTAATAACTATTGATGATAATTTTGTATTACCAAAAGCTGCTATGTTCAATCACAAGCTACATAATAATTTTATCACTAATTTAGTTAGAAAAGCTGAGAAAAATCCACATTATTTAACTATAGTTACCAATTGGTATGCTCAAAGAAAAATTAAATTAGTTGAAGATGGATGGCCAGAATTTATAGAATCACTAAAGGAAAAGGGCGCCACAGTTTATGGTATTTGTGTAATGCCAATTGCTTTGAAAAACATTGAACAACACAGATTATCAGAATTAAAGCAGTTAGGTATTAATTTTAGCGAAAAAATTAATGACAAAAAAGTAGTAGATATAAAAGATGTTAGAGGATGGAAATCAATGTTTTACCATGGCATTATATTTACTGGTCGCTTAAATAAAATACAGCCTTTTATTGACTTAATAAAAGTGACTAATATTGATCCTAAAAAAATCGTAATTTTTGATAATAACAGACGAGATCTTACATATATGGGTAAATCTATGATGGTTTTTAATATGTGGTTCTATGGTGTTGACTATCAAGCTATAAGTAAAATCAAAGTTAAACCAGACTTAAACATAGTAAAATTTCAACAAAAGCAGTTAATCTACCAAGGAAAATGGTACGAAGATGATGTGGCAAAAACCATGTTATTGGAGAAAAATAAGTGATCAAAAGATTATTTAAAAAAATTTTGAAAAAAACTATATATCCAACTAATAATACTAATTGGTATGCAAAAAAAGGTTACGTTGGAGAAAACGACCAGCAAATATTTCAAAGTTTTATTAAAGCACAAAGAAATAAATCTGGAGTTTTTTACAAGGCTTTTGAAAATTTACAACTCAGACGCCAATTTATTACCTCTAGAGAAGCACAACTTGATTCAGTTTTGATAAAACCTAATAATGATATAGCTAAAGGAAAGACTGGACAAAACCATTTTTTCATTTTGTTTCAAGGTAGGAAAGAACCTTATGAAAAAAGATTTAGAGATATGGCAATTTTAGCAAAAGAAACTGGAGCTAGTGTATTAGGATTTAACCCTAAAGGATTTCATTCAAGTACTGGAAAAATTAAGAATCTGGATGATATTGTCAATGATGGTATAGCTATAGTTAATTATTTATTATCACAAAATATACATCCAAGTAAGATTATCTTACTTGGTAATTCCTTAGGTGCTGGCATACAAGAATTAGTCTGCAAACATTTTAGAAAAGAAAAATCCTATGATTTCAAACAAATTAACAGTAATTCATTTAAAACCATAGCTGCTGTATTTGCCTGCAATTATAATATGCCGACATTAGAAAAAACCTTACACAAATTTTTATTATATATAGGTTGGGATTTTGATTTTGAAAAAAGTTATTACCAAACTGGTATTAATAGATTTTATCTGCGGCGTAAAGACGATCGAACCATATATGAAAAAGCAGAATATAAGATAATGGTAGATGAGATTGCTGATTATAATAACTGCCCAGAATATTACAAGGAAACTAACAAATGGCTAAATAATCATAGTCAATTAATTTATACTGGAAAAGAAACTAACAAAGATCCACATATAATGAGTTTACATTTTTTTAAAACTGTAAAGATTTCAGAAGATAGAAAACCATATTCCCCTTACGATCTTATTAACCGCTTTCTTATATCTGGAAAAAATCAATAAGATTATATAATATGAAAATAGATTATTCACATCTTATGTGGATAATTTATTTTAGTTTCACTCTTTAATATTAACTATCGAATGAGCAAATGCTTTAATTCTAGCCATATTCAAAAAAATATAAGAAATTTATTTGTGTTATATTGATTTGTGAGCAATATTGTGAACTATTTCTGAATCCCTTACATTCTGGTAGTTATACTCATTTTACTTACAAATTATCCACATAAATATTAACTGTATAACTTTTAACGTGGATAATTGATATTTTCTTTTCCTTTCAAGCTAAGTTCTTATTTAGCAAAGGACTAATATCGTTGATAACTATGTGGATAAAACTTTTTCCTTGTTATTTAGTTGACAACAACTACCAATAAAATATATATATATATTATATATTATAGTAATAGATGAGATGAAAAAAAAAGAAAAGCTATTCAATAAAAAGGAGGGAAATGTTCCTATCTGGCTAATGAGGCAAGCTGGGAGATACCAAAAAGAGTATAGGGAAATACGTAAGACTGAAAAAAGCTTTTTAGATCTTTGTTATAATTCAGAAAAAGTTCATGACATTACAATGCTACCAATAAAAAGCTTTGGTTTTGATGCAGCTATTATTTTCTCAGATATTTTAGTGTTGCCTCATATTTTAGGTTGGGACGTAAATTTTAAAGAGGGTGAAGGTCCAATACTTAGAAGATTTGAATCAGCAAAAGATTTCCAGTATTTTACAGATGAATTTGATCATAAGGTAGAAAATATATATACTGCTATAAATAAATTATCTAATAATTTACCAGAGGATGTTTCTTTGATAGGTTTTGCAGGTAGTCCGTGGACAGTTACTAGTTATCTATTAGAAGGCAGAGGTAAACAAAATTTTTCAGTAAGTAAAAGTTTTATTTATAATAATTATAAAACAGTGCTAAAGCTAATCAATTTTATAACTGATAAAACTATTAGGCATTTAGAAAATCAAATTAAAGCAGGAGTAAATGTAATACAATTATTTGATTCATGGTCGGGAATGTTATCAGGTAATGAATATAATGATTTTGTTATTAAACCAACACAGAAAATTGTAAAACAAATAAAAGAAAATCACCCAACAATTCCTGTTATTGGGTTTCCACGAGGGTCTGGCTTTTTGTATGATGAGTATATAACTAAAACAGGAATAGATGCAGTATCTGTAGATCAATTTGTTCCTGTTGCAAAAATGAAGGAATGGCAAAAGGATTTAGTAGTTCAAGGTAACCTAGATCCAGTAGTGTTACTTAGTAATAAAGAAACTATTGCTATGAAAGCAGAAGAAATATTATCAAATATAGATCGAAAAAATTTCATTTTTAATTTGGGGCATGGTATATTACCCTCTACTCCAGTAGAAAATGTTAAATTTTTAGTAGATTATGTCAAAAACTATCAAAAATAAATCAGAGATAAATCAGGTTGCAGTTATTTTATTTAACCTTGGTGGTCCAGATAGTTTAAAAGCAGTAAAACCATTTTTATATAATTTGTTTAATGATAAATATATTATTAGGCTTCCTAGTATTTTTCGAATGGTTATAGCTTGGTTAATTGCCACATTAAGAAGAAAGACTGCTGAGAAAATCTATTCTTATATTGGTGGTAAATCTTCTATTTACGAAGAAACATTACTACAAAAACAAGAATTAGAGCATGATTTAAATAGTAGGGGTTTAGAAAAAAAATTTAAAGTTTTTATAGCAATGCGTCATTGGCATCCTAGAGCTAGTGAGGTTGTATCTCAATTAAAGGATGATCCACCTAATGAGATTATTTTATTGCCCTTATATCCACAATTTTCTACTACAACAACTAAATCTTCTATTGAAGAATTTCAAAACATATTAAAAAATCAAGATTTAAGTGGAATAGCTACTAAAACTATTTGCTGTTATCCATTAGCAGAAGGCTTTATTAAAACTCATGTAGCTTTGATACGAAAATATATAGATAAATTAGTTGATAAAAATAATTATAGGATATTATTTTCTGCTCATGGCTTGCCAAAAAAGATTATCGAATCTGGTGACCCATATCAGCTGCAAGTAGAATATACTGTAAATTCAATAATTAAATATCTTGCCATAGAGAACCTAGATTATAAAATAACTTATCAAAGTAGAGTAGGCCCTGTTCAATGGTTAGAGCCAAATACAGAAGATGAGATAGTTATTGCAGGTAAGGAGCAAAAAAACTTGGTAATTGTGCCAATAGCTTTTGTTTCAGAACATGTCGAAACTTTAGTAGAGCTTGATATAGAATATAAGCAAATAGCTGATAAACATGCTATTGAGTTTATTAGAGTACCAACTTTAAGTGCCAATAAAGATTTTATAGAATTCTTAGCAAATCTAGTTATAGATTTTACTAACAAAACTGGAAATATAATTGCCTCTGCTGGTTTTAAACAGATATGCAATAATAAATTTTCCCAATGCCCATGTTTACAATTAAAAGAAAATAAAGGAGTATAATGGAATATTTAGCACAATATTATGACTGGTATAAAGCGCTGCATATAATAGCAGTAATTTCATGGATGGCAGCTATTTTTTATATGCCAAGGCTTATGGTATATCATTGTCGCTGTGAAGTTGGTTCAGAAATGGATAAAACATTTCAGGAGATGGAAAGGAAATTATTGAAAATAATAATGAACCCAGCAATTATTGTAACTTATATATTTGGTTTATTAAATGCTCATATTTACGGATGGACGGCGATGGGGGGGTGGTTTCACATAAAAATGACAGCAGTTGCTGGAATGACGGTAATGCATATGATGCTTGCCAGATGGATCCGTGACTTTGCAACTGGTCAAAATAAACATTCCGAAAAATTTTATCGTATAATAAATGAAGTACCAGTAATTCTTATGATTATTGCTGTTATTATGGTAGTAGTAAAACCTTTTGATTAAACTTGACTGTAAGAGGTCTAAAACGAGTGAAAATAGCATTAGTATCAGATGAATATCATCCAATTAACCAATATGTTCTAGAGTGGCTAGAAGATAAAGGATATCAAATTATGTTATTTGGTTCTTATGAATCAAAACAAGATGAGCCTTGGATAGAAGTAACTATAAAAGCAGCAAAAGCAATATCAAATGGTGAATGTCAAGAAGGGGTGTTTTTTTGCTGGTCAGGTACAGGAGCATCGATTATAGCTAATAAAGTATCTGGAGTAAGAGCTGCCCTTTGTAATGATAAAGAAACAGCAGAACTAAGCCGCATTTGGAACGATGCTAACATATTGGTATTATCTAACCGTAGCTTAGAAGAGGGTGTAGCAGATGCAATATTAACTAGCTGGTTTTCTGGATATGATAAAAAAATTACAGCGAAGGAATTAGAGCTAATTAGTGAATTAGAAGAAAAAGGATAATATACCCAATAGAAGTGAAAAATTGTTTTTTTAAACTGCCTTGGGCATAGCTAGGTCTTGAGTTAATAAAGTAAGTAGAACCTAAAACAGAGTCTACGCAGGGATGGCAATAATAAACTGCAAACCTGCGTGACACTATAACAACAAAGAGAGTTGTTTATTTAGAAATCTCCTTCTCCAAGAAGATCTAGAGCGTTATCTATTGCCTCTAACAAAGAATTTACATCTATATTATTTTCGAAATCAATTATCTTGTCATATATGCTATCTACTGCTTCTCGTTGATCGTCATATAGATTTATAGTATCATTTTCTTGGTATAATTTATTCTTTATAGCAGAAATGATATTATCATTTACCTTGTTAAAGACTTTGTTACCATGTAATGGAACATTATTACCTTTGGCAAAACAAAACATCAAATCAAAAGCCATTAAATTTGTATCCACGAGTTTTTCTCTAATTTTTTGTAATCCTTTAGAGACAGTAACCCCATACTGAGATTTTGCATTCTCGTTTGTAGGATCCATCCCACCTTGAATTAGTGTTGATAAAATTTTTCCACTATCATGTTGGGTAAGATTTTTAGAGGAAGAACCGTTCATTTTGTGAAAGAATTTATCAAATGCTAGTGGCATTAGGTTGTTAATAAGAGGAATATTATTCTCTACAGCTTTGTTTAATAATAAGTCGAATAAGTCAACACTACCATAACCAATTATCGTTAACTTTAATAAACCATTATAATCTTTGATTAAATCTTGATATTTTGTAATCTCAATTGAATTTAGGAGTTTTGAAATTTCTAAATAAGAGTCTGATGATTGAGATATCTTATCTCCACCAGAAAGCTTTTCACTAATATAACCTTAAATAAGACAATTGCAAAATTTTTTTTGTATAGTGAAATAACTTGAAAAAGGGAAAGAAGCGTCATATATGGACGCTATGATAAAATCGAACATTAATGAAAACTCTATTTTTCATCTTCAACAGCAACAACTTCAATTACTTCTGGAACGTAATGTTGTAACATTGATTCTATACCATCTTTAAGGGTAATAGCTGCACTAGGGCATCCTGAACAAGCTCCTTTTAGTTGAAGATAAACTTTCCCTGACTCTTGATCAAATGCTTGATAAGTTATATCTCCTCCATCTCTAGCAACAGCTGGACGGACTCTGGTCTCAATGATTTCAATTATTTGTTTGTCTATATCAGATAAATCAGCATCATTCAATTTTGTAGTATCAGCTTTTTCTATATCTTCTAATATAGGTAATCCCGTAACTAAATATTCAGTAATGATAGAAATGATTTCTGGTTTTAATAATGCCCAATCATTACCATCTTGCTTAGTAATAGTAATGAAATCATTACCAAAAAATACTGCTTTAACTCCAGTTAAGGTAAATAATCTTTCTGCTAACTTACTTTTATTGACAGTTTGACTGCTATCTTCAAAAAATATTGGTGGAATACTTACAGTAATACCTAATAAAAATTTTAGGGCAGCATCGTTAGGAGTTGTCTCAACTTGGATATACATATTTCTAAAAAATTAGTTGATGAAAACTAAATATTATTTAGAACAAATATTTAGTTGGTACCCACGGCCGGACTTGAACCGGCACGAGCTAGGCTCCACGGATTTTAAGTCCGTTATGTCTATCAATTCCATCACGCGGGCTTAAAACACTAATCATCTGATAAGATATCTGTGTATTCCCATATAAAATGGCACTTACTAGTAAAAAATGACCTAAAAATACTCACTTA
>JABSSF010000045.1 GCA_013214485.1 Rickettsiaceae bacterium
GTATTAGTAGTTCCTGCGGGAGTTAAAGTTAATCCAATGATTATGAGGGGAGTATATTTTGGTCAGATTAAAACAAGGAAAGCAGTAGAGAAAGTACGTGAAGCACAAATGAATGTAAATCAGAATAATAATTACAACAATTAAAATAATAGGGAATTTTATGAAATTTAGAAATTATTTAGCAATATTTTTAGTAGCAAGTCTTCTTAGTTCTTGCGCTGTATACAAATCAGATTTTAGTTGTCCTGATGCTAAAGGTGCAAATTGTACTTCAATAGAGCGAGTATATCAGATGATAGAAAGTGGCGAGATTGATGAATATACCGAAAGCAAAGACAAGAAATGTAAGGGCAAGAACTGCAAAGCAAATGTAGCTATTGATGAAGACAAAAACATTGATGGTTACTTAACTAAAGGGGTTTAAGATGCAAAATATATTATCAAAATTTAGTGAGTATTGTGGTTTTAGTAATTATGGGGCAAGGGAAAAATCGGCAAATATGCTAATCAATGAATATATAGCAAAGCAAACAGATAGTTCGCAGCCGCTTGCTAAATTGCTACAATATGAAATATATGATGAAGAGGCTGGAATATTTTTAAATGATGACAAAACAGCAGGGTTTCTTTTTGAAGTAGCTCCTAAAATAGGCCATGACTCAAGTTTAGAGAAAAATTTGCAATTATTTTTCAATGATGAGCTACCCTTTGGTGGATTTGTACAGTTTTTGATAGTGGCTAGTAATGATATATCAAGTCCTTTAAATATTTGGAAAGCAAGCGGTAGTGGTTTAAGCAAAGCATCAAAATTGCAAAGTTACTATCGAGAGCAGATGTGGCAAGAGAGATCTAGAGATTTTAAGTTTGCAAATGATGGGGTTCTTCCTCGTGACTATCGTACTTTTATATGCTTTTCGGCAAGAATAGATAAAAAGATGGGGCAGGGTAAAATTTTAAAGTTTAAAGAGAAATTAAAAAACAAATTAAAAACAGCGGGATTAGCCCCTAGAGAGGGAGATGCAAATGACTTAATATCTGTAGGGCAAGAAATTGTCAATATGCAACTCAGTAAAAATGATCCAGCTAAATATAATAAGTACAACAAATTGTCTGATCAGATATTAAGATTTGGTGCAAAAATAGAAGTTTTTGACGATATAATAGAGCATAAAGATGTCAAACTAGCTTCAAAGTTGTTTGGTGTGAAAAAATATCCTGACAGTTTTTCGTTTCCAGAGATGGTGCTTTTACTTGGGGATGATAACCGCAGTGTGCCAGCAAGATTTGTAATTTCATATATTGTTAGCAATTGTTTAGGTACATCTGGAGCAGGCCAAATTCTTAATCAAGCAAACAACACTATAAAGGCTTCTGAACAGTCATATTCAAGGAATAGTCCAGCAATTAAGAAAGAGGCTGGAGAGTGGATTAATATTAAAACCAAACATGAATCTGAAGGTGAGTCGTTTTTAAAGGAGTCGTTACAGGTAATGATCACGACTAAAAAAGAAGATATAGAAGTTGCTGAAGAAGCTCTTAAGAGTTTGTGGAATGCAAGGGATTGGCAATTAGAAGCAATAGATCATATTCAGTTAATAGGGATGCTTGCGATGCTTCCTATGCATCAGGCGAGTTTTTGGAAGCAATTGGAATATTTCAAGTTAACCAGAAATGTCATGAGTAGTGAAGTGATAGCGAAACTTCCAATACAAGGAGAATGGAAAGGAGTGGATTCTAGTGGAGTATTATTCATTGGAAGAAGAGGTCAGTTATTTGTATTTGACCCATTTGTCAGAATAGGGGGAGCTGGAAATTTCAACATTATAGTATTTGGTCCTCCTGGCTCTGGTAAGTCATTTGGAATTCAGGAGTTGTGTTGGTCGATGATGCGTAAAGAGGTACAGATATTTGTGATGGATATTGGTAGTAGTTTTAAAACATTATGCCAGTCTGTAGGCGGTGAAATACTCGGATTTGATAGCAAGACGGAGATATCACTAAACCCATTTGCAGGTTTAAGTGGAGATGGGGCAAAATTAGCTAAAGCGGTGGAATTAATTGACAAAGGTGTGTCTAAAGAAGAGATAGCTAAAATATTAAACTTAGATCCAGAAAACTTTAAAAATATTAAACGCAGCGCTAGTCGAGGTAAGGATAGTCTAGAAGATGATATAGAGGTAATAGAACTCCTAAGTGATGATAGCAGGCAAACAACCTATATTACTAAGGATAGTTTTTTGTATGCTAAGGGGTTGATCTCAGCAATGTGCGGAGTTAACAATTCTGCTGAGGGGCAAGGTCTCATTGAGAGAATCATAGCAGAAGTAATCTTGAAGTATGGTGATGATCTTGATGTAACAAAGCTTATGAAATATATGCAATTATTGGCTAGAGAAGATAATACCCCTGATAGAGCTTTACTTTCTAAGATGAGCAATAGTCTCTATCCATATACGGAGCAAGGAGTACATGGTCGCTTCTTTAAAGCTGGAAAGTCAGCGAGTTTTAAGGAATTAATGACGGTGTTTGAATTAGATGCAATTAAAGATGATGAACCTCTTCTTTCTGTAGTTATCCAAGTAATATTAATGCAAATAACGAGCCAATTCTTACTTGGAGACAGGTCAAAACATTTCATGTTAGTGGTAGATGAGGCATGGAAAATTTTAGATTATGCTGCTCCATTTTTGGAGAGTTTTGCGAGAACAGTACGTAAATATGGTGGTAGTTTAGTAATTATTACGCAAGACTTAAGTAGTTTTGACAACAGCAAGGGAGATAAGAAATCTCAAGCAGCAATTCATGAATGTAGTACTTGGAAATTAATAGGCCAGCAAGAAGAAGCTGGGCTAGAGACTTTTGGCAAATCAGAGGCATATGAAAAATATTTAGGGCTAATCAAAAGCGTCCATAAGCATCCAGAAAACAAATATGCTGAAATGATGATTTGTACAAACAAAGCTAAGGTTGTAGGTAGGTTAGTTGCAGATCCTTATTCGGTAGCGATGTATTCAACTGAAAAAGATGACTTTAATCTCTTAAAGAAATTAGAAGATCAGGGGGTTGCTGTAGAGGATGCGGTGATGGATTTAGCAAAGCAAAGATATGGGTTAGTGGATTAATGAACAGTCTTGGTGGGTTCATTTCTGGAATTAGCAGCGCAGCTAAAGGCGAGCAGGGTTTAGCAGTTAGTAGAGAGAGTACGTGAGGCACAAATGAATATAAACCAGAATAATAATTACAATAATTAAAATATAGGGAATTTTATGAAGTTTAGAAATTATTTAGCAATACAGTCGAATTTTAGATGGCGGTGTTTAAGTATAGAAATGGCGCTATGGTTTTATTTTATTTTTTTGGGGACTATTTGTTATATGGTTCCAGATTTTTGTTTAGCGTGGATATTTTTAATAGGCATGTTATCGGCTGAGGTAAGGGTAAGAGTCTTAAACAAAGTATCAAAAGCTAAATTTAATGGAGAGTTTAATGAGTTAGCAAGCTCTTTATATGAAATGGGGTTCTATATGACTAGTTGCAAAGAAGAATTTTGTTGTTTTAGGACAATGTTGGTTTTTAATCATTTTAAGATCAAAGCGACTAAAGATGAAGACACATGGATATTAGAAGCAAAAGCGGGTGTGCTGAAGCATTTGTATAGGGAACTGGGTGATTTGAAAATTAAACTAATTTAATAATGATTAAGGTAACTACAACAATGAAATTAAGAAAGGAATGTAAGTTTACGGAAAAAAATAAATATTTAGGAAAGGGAGAATACTCATCGAATCTTAATAAGACCCCATTATTATATATCCAAAGACATACAGAATATAAAATTGGAAAGCCTAATATACACAACCAAAAATGCTCTTTGATAGCAAGCTTTAGATATTGTTTAGGGGAAGCTAATACATCTACTCCTATGATTTCTAAAGTGACAGCACAGAAGAATATGGCAAGTATAATGGTTTTTAGGTCTTTATCCATTCTAAAATTTTTGTTGAAAAAGTTAGCAACTAATAATAGCAAAGAAGATGTTTTTTGTCAAAACAAAGGTGTTGTTTTTGGTGAACAAAGGAATTACTTGAAAAGTAATAACCTACAAAAATTAAATGCAACATTAGGTGCAGTATTAATTTTACCTTTTTTAATTTACTCAGAGGTGGCAAATGCCAAAGATTTAGGTAAAAGAGCAAGGAGCTTTGAAATAACAGAGCAGGGTTTTGTGGCAATGATGGAAGAAAGATTGAAAAAAGTAGATATGAAGGAAGCTCAAAAAAAGATGATAGAGATTGGCAAAAAAAGAGTATTAGCTCCAGAGCCAGTAAAAGGAATAGCTAGGGCTACTAAGAATAGAGAATTTTATCATGATCCAACTTATATTTTGCCAGAAGATGCTAAGCTCCCATGTGGCAAGATTTTGTACAGAGCTGGAACAGCGGTGAATCCACTAGATGAAATGAAATTAGAGCGTAGGATTTTTTTTGTAGATGGTAGAGATGAGGAGCAATTGTCGTGGTTACTTGGAAACTTAAGAGAAGAGCAAGAAACAAGTGGTGCTATTCAAGATAGAGTAATTTTAGTAGCTGGAAGTCCAGTTAAATTATCCGAAAGGCTGAAAAGAGAAATTTACTATGATCAGCATGGGGGCATTTTAACAAAAAAATGGGGTATCAAGGCTGTGCCTGCAATAGTAAAGCAGGATGGAAACAAATTAAAAATAAATGAGATAAGAATATGAAGAATTTAAGAAAAACACCAGCATGTAATTGTACTTGAGTAATTTCTAAGAAATCAAGAAGAAAAGAAATAAGCGATTACATAAAAAGGCTAATAGAACAAGGAGGACAACTATTAGCCGATGTAAAAATAGTTAAAATTAATAAGTTGAGCAATAAGAAACTAAACAAATAGGATGAAAAACAAAGTTTTAATTTTAAAAGTGATATTAATATTAGCATTTGTGATGCCTACAGTATCAAAAGCAAACCTTACTTGTAAAGGTAGGTTTGTGAATCCTATTACTGATATTTGCTGGAGCTGTGTATTGCCAATTTCTATAGGTGGTTTTCAAATAGGTAAAGGTAGTATGCCACGGAAAAGAGACACTAGAAATCCCAATAGCCCGCTTTGTATGTGTCACAAAGGTTACGCAGAAGTACCAGGGGTGACTATTGGATTCTGGGAACCAGTAAGATTAATTGATGTGACTAGAACCCCATATTGCATGGTAAATCTTGGTGGAATAGAGTTTGGCAAAAACCAGAAAAAAATATCAAGTCATAGAAGAAGAGGTGGGGATAGTAGTAGGAGTTTCTATCATATTCATTACTATGTATATCCACTTATATATTGGCTTGAGCTTTTGACTGATTTTGCTTGCTTAGAAAAAAGTACATTTGATGTATCTTATATGAGTGAGTTTGATGTTACTTGGAATGATCCAAAATTACAAAGCTTAATGAACCCTGAAGCGATTCTTTTTGGTAATATTTTAGCGCAAGGGGCATGTGCGTTAGATTGTGGAGCTGCGAGTTTTCACCTGCCAATTGATTCAATGTTTTGGTGTGCGGGATGTCATGGCAATATGTATCCACTTAGTGGGGCAAATAGTGATCATGTAGGCGGGGTACAGAATTCTAGTTTACTGGCTATTAGATTGCTTAACAAAATACATAGAACTGGTCTTGCTCGAAAAACTGCAACAAGTGATGCTAGTATTCATGGAGAAATATGTAGAAAACCAATAGCAATGAGATTACCTAAATCGCAATACAAATTACAGTTAACATATCCTAGAACTTCATCAAAGGGTCTTGGATGTTGGCCGATAGGTCTTACTGATATGGCATATTCCCCAGGGAATGAATATCCATATGAAGGTGAAGATTGGGGGTATTTATTGTGGCGTAAGAAAAACTGCTGCCTCTTTTGATTAGTAAATTATAGATTATTTTATGAATTTAGATTTTAAGAATACGATAAGAAGTTTTAAATTATTTTTAGGGTTGCTGGTTATGTTATTTGCAGGGAATAGCTTAGCGAGTGCTGATTTTGTTGAAGATTTTGGATGTAAAATAGTAAAGCAAGTTCAAACTAATCAATTTGGTATTTCAGCAGGGGAGATGCGGGAAATCAATAAGTTAGCTAGAATGTCTCAAAATATTAGTCTCAATAGTATTTTTGAAAAATGGCAAGAATTACAGCAAATAATCAAGGTTGCTGACACTGCTAAAATGGATTTAGGATTAGCTAGCGGCAATGGAGATTTAAATGTTCTTGAGCAATTAGGCGGTGAGATTAAAATATTTGTCAGTAGTTCGATGGGAAAGAGGTTGTTACAGCATTATTGGCAGGAAGGTAGAAAATATGGAGCAACCTTAATATTTAATGGACTGCCTAATGATGCATCAGGCAAGGGGTCGTTTCGAGAGTTAATTAAATTAGTAGAAGCGGTAGCTGGTAGTTTAGATGCGAGTCATGATTTAGCTGGGATGCAAATTAACGATAAAGAATTTAAGGAGTTTTCAGTTACTCAAGTACCCACAATAGTAATGCTTAAAAGTATTAATCCGATCAAGTCTTTACAAGGAAATAACTTTGCTAAATTCGATAAGGTTACAGGCAATGTAGGTATTAGATCAGCTTTAGAGCTATTTGAAAGAGAAGGAGACTTGAAAGATTTAGCGGCGAAATTTTTAAAATTAGCAAAGAAATGATTTTAGAGGTGATTTTGAAGAATATGAAAATTATGAATAAGTTCAAGAAAATCAGATTATTAAGGCTATTAGAAGTGGTATTAATTATTACGCTTCCATTAGGGTCTAATTATTTGGTATATGGTGATTACCAAGATTTGGAAGTACCAACGCAGGTAAATACTAGAACTAATTATCTCTATGAAACTAAAATCAACCCAGATGAGCTTATGAAAACTCACACCCACAGTTTTGATGATATGAAGGGCATAATAGGTCAAGACAAAAGTGGTGAGTTAGCTTTGCAAAAAATGAGTGGTTTTACTGGAGTAGATAGCAATGAGGCAAAATCAAAATCAGGTGAGCTACAAGCTTTGGATAAAGCTAGTGGAATTGAAAGCAAGGCAAGAGCTGAAATGTCTAAGGAAAATACTTTGAATGAATTATACGTGGATTGGGAAAACCCACTGCACAAGCAGGAATTAAGAGAAGCAAAAGAGATTGGCAAAGCTCAAGATAATCTGCTACACAATTTGCTTGGGAAATTGCGGGAGCTAGGTATTGATTGCTTTAAGAAGCTTGGAAATGTTGAGAAAGAGCCAGAATTCTATTTGCAGGTAAGGCAAAAGCAAATAAAAGACACTAAATACAACCAACATTTCTGTGAGCATCGGCAAAAAAAATATAATTGCAATTATAGGAGATATGTAAAATGTGAAAAGCACAATCAAAGCATGAAGTGGTACAAGTGGCAAAGAGTTCAAACAAGAACATTTAGTGGCTCAGAAATTTGGCATCATCATCGCCATTGGTTTAAAGATGTATTCTGGAAAAGAGACAAAAGAAGACATACTAAATATTGGTGCTACTTAAGAATTGATGGGGGGACTTTTAATAGTATAGCAAATCACATAGCCGCTCTAATGGGCAAAAGAGCTGGTCATGTTAGAGTGATTAGCAGCCCAAGTGATAGAGGAGAAGGGAGTGATTGGGGTGCAGATGAGCGTCGTCATGTTTCTAATATATATAGAGTAAATTACCAATATCGTGATGGTGACCCAATTTGTCTTCGTTGGACTGAGGAGTGGCGGGATGAATGTTTGCTCGAAGAAGAGGAGTTTGTCTCACCTGGTAAAAGGAGAAGTAGCTGATGCAGAAATTATTAAAATTCATAATGATATTAGTAATGATATTAACTAGTGCAGCTTGTGTCAGTAATGGGTTTGCTTCAAATAGGATATTTCCTGCTAAGTTTGAGCCAGGATTTCCATGTAAGGATACGCCAAGAAGATGTACAGATAGGGGGAAGAAAATATTAGATGCTGCTGGAAATCCAGCAAGTAGAGGGCCTACAGGAATCGAAATCACTAGAGATTGTTGGAACTATGCTTACCAGAAGACTTGCGTTATTCCTAGCAAAGATAATTGTAATAAGCTTGCTCATTGTTATTGGATTCGTGATGTTCTTTGTTTGCTGCATGATAGATATGGTAACTGCGTCAATGTAAAGAAGGAATTTAATTGTAAAACTTGGATACCAGTTACTAAGAAAAATGAATATGGAGTTACTAAATTTAAAGACAAACAAGGAGAACCAGGCAACATGGTATGTAGAGGAGTTCCTTGTCTTGATGGTAATTGTTTAGACAAGAGCTATATGACTAATGGTGAAATGATGGATTCTCTATCAAAGCTTGCAACAGCCTCAGAAATGAAGAGAAAAAATGGTAATGGGGGGATTAGTTTGTTTGCTGGAAAAGCAAGGCATTGTACTAAGAAGACTGCCAAATATAGTAATTGCTGTCAAGAGGTAGGTAAAGGCTGGGGAAAGAAAATAGGAGCGCATTGTTCAAAGGATGAGAAGAATTTAGCGGAGCTTAGAGGTAAGAATTTGTGTGTTTATGTTGGCAAAGAGAAGAGGGGGAAGCTTAAAGCAGTAGTAAAACATCGCTATTGTTGTTTTGCCAATTTGCTGGAGAGGATAGTGCAGAATCAGGGCAGAAGACAAATAGGAAAGAATTTTGGTACTCCAAAATCAGTAGATTGTAGTGGTCTTACAATAGAGGATATTCAGAAGATAGATTTTAGTAGGATAGATTTTAGTGAATTTATTGAAGATGTCAAAAAGCAATTTGCTGTAGGAGATAGAAAATTACCAAATACTGATGATGTAAAGTCAAGAATTCAAGATTCAGTAGGGCAAATGAGTAAAGATTCTGAAAATGGTAACAATGAAAATGGTCTTAGGTAAAATGAAAAAAATAATAATGATGGTGATTATAAATATGTGTTCCTGTGAAGCTATTGCAAGTAAGCAGTTTTTTGAAGAGCGTTATCGTGGTTGGATGTGGTTTGAAGAAAATGAGCAGCAGCAAGAGGAACTATTAAAGCAAAAAAGGAAGAAATCAAAAAGGCTACCAACGCCTCAGGAAGCAGAGAGGATAATTAAGCAGAAAAAAAAGGATTTAGATGATGCAAGAAACGTTATGCTGGCTGCTGCTTATGACAATGATATTGACAAAAGATCATATTTAGAAGCAGTGAAAAAATATCGCATATTAGAAAATCAGATGCATTTAATGGCACTTAAAATGGCTAAGGGTTGGGGGGAAACTAATCTATTAAATCCTGAATTTACTGATGAATATAATTTCCCTGTGAATGTTTACGGACGAAAGCTTAAGGAAGAGTTAGAGGCAAAAGAAAATACTAAAATTTTAGAAAAACTTGCTAAGTTTAGTGAAATTTTTATTTTCCGAACAGAAGATTGCCATTATTGCCATAAGATGGAGAAGCATTTGAATCTTTTTGCAAAAAGATATGGTTTTAAAGTTCACGCAGTTAGTGTGGATGGTAGCAAAAGCAATTATTTTGCAACAACAAATAGTAAGGAACTTGCTAAAGAGCTAGGTGTTGAAGTAGCTCCAACTATATTTTTAGTCAATGACAAAAATGAATATCATCGCTATCAAATAGCAATTGGAGCAGTTTCAATTCAAGAATTAGAAGAAAACTGTCTACAAGCAGCAAAATTATTAAAAGAGGGGATATCAAATGGTCGAAACAGCTAAAGTAAAATTAAAAGTTAGATGCTTATTAGTTTTGTTTACATTGATTGCAGCAAGTCTACTAAATAGCAGAGCTGATGCAGGGGTTGCAAAATTAATGAAAACATTAAGCCCCAAAGGCTCAATGATAAATGTTACAAAAAATAGGATAGTACATGAGAAAGAGGCAGGTCATATTTTTGGCGGTGGAGCAAGCGTTAGTTCTCCAAGAATAGATGATTTACATTTATTAAGAGCGGAATCTCCTAGCTGTAACTGGGGTGGCGATATTTGTAATCAGTCAAAGGATTTGTATTTTGGTGGACTTTCATTTGTTAAAAATGCTGAGCTTGGTAAATTTTTAAAAAGTCTTGCAAATGCTGCTCAAAGCTACGGGACAATACTTGCTGTCAAAACTGTATGCCCACAGTGCGAGGATATCATGACTTGGCTGCAGGAAAGGGTGCAAGATATTAACAGCTTGAATATAGAAGGATGTCAACTTGCAAGACATTTAGCTGGTGGGATGCAAGTAGTTGCAGATAGTGCAGGGGAAACTTTGAGAAAGCATTCTCTTTTTTCTAGAGGAGATCGTAGTGATATGAATGCACTGCAGAAAAAAGCTGCCGTAGATAGCGATAATTCTGAAGCTGGTCTTCCTGCTGGAGCTGAGAATGTACTCGGTGATAATTGGAATTTAGCATGGAAGGCGTTATCAACGCGCTCAAATAATAAAGGAGATTCTGAGTTTAAGGAGTTCATGATGAGTTTAACGGGGACAATCATTTCTAGAAAACAAGGTGGGCAATATATACCAGATCACAAAATAAGTTTGCTAGCTGACAAAAAAAATCTAGAGCGTTTTATGGGGATAAAAGAAGATGGTAAGGGTATGGATGTTTATAAATGTGATGATTATTCACGATGTTTGAATCCTAAAACCAGTAAAATAACAGTTAAACAGGATACAACAGTCAAAAGTAAGATTAAAAAATTAATTGCCTCGATGGTTAAGAAGATAGCTATAGATGATCCTAATGGTTTTAGTGATGATGAAATAGCTTTAGATCAAATGTCGAGAAGAGATATTATTAATTATTTAGGTGCTAAGGTTGCAGAATATGGCTCTGCAAAAGGTGATACATTTTACATGCCAGATAGCTTGGTGAATTCTATTTGCTATGACGTTGTTACTGAATATCTAGCAAAATTAATTACAGAATTACGTGTAGCTGTTGAGGAAATGGAGAAGTTGCAAATAGCAAACCTAGACGTATTTTACAAATTTGAACAAAGTTGTGCAGAAAAAATAAGAATGTTAGCTGAAGCAAGAATTGAATCGCATAACGTTGTTAATGATGTTGAAGATTTTAATGAAAAGTTACAACATTTTCAAAATAGAAGAGAAAGAAAAATTTATGGGAGATTAGGAAAATGATATTAGATTTAACGATACATACATATGGATATGGTGATTTATTACTAAAAACTTTAAATGGTATAGCAAAGTTCAGAAATTCTGGTGCTTATGATACGTTGGTTGGTTTTGTTACAGTAATGACAGGCTTCTATTGCGGAGTTAATATGAGTTGTTCATTTTCTGGCGATGGCTGGAAGTTGTGGCTTAGAAAATTATTAGGGGTTGTAGTTTTTATTCAACTAGCAATGATACCAACAACTACAATGAAAGTAAAAGATCATGTTGTTTGGAAAGTGCCTAGAAATGTCGATAATATTCCGCTAGCCTTTGCTATACCTGTTGGTATGGTAGAAAGCTGGGGCTACAATTTGACTAAGTTTTTTGAACAGAGCTTCAATTGGGTAGGTAGTAAAAGAATTAATAATTATACTGAATATGGCACAGTTTTCGGTGTAAAAATGGCAAAAGACTTTTCACGGTTGAAAATTCAAAATCCAGAAGTCTTAACAAGTATTATTGGTGATCATGGTTTGGTAAAGCAATGTATAATTGGTCGTGCTGACAAAAATCATCCTTTTACTGTTGAAGAATTAAGAGATAGTAAAAATATTTGGAAATTAATAAGAGATAGAACCATACAAAACAATAGTGGTACTACAAAATGGGAAAAATGGGAAAAAGGCAATAGAACCCTGCATAATTGTACCGAAGGCGTAAAATGGATGGATAAAGTATTAGATAATGAAGTAAAAGGCATTACGTCTCGATTATTAAAAAAATGGGGTTATTCAGATAGTCACAAAGTAAACTTCTTAAAAGATAGTGTAGCAGTTTTTAACAAAGCTACTACAACTGATGCAATTAATATAATTAAACATCAGTTAATTCTATCAAGTATATATAGGGCTAGACCAGATGCTTCTGAAGAAACAGATTATGGTGTGGTTAGAGGAAAAATGCAATATGAAGCTTCCTCTTGGATATCTTGGGATATGACCTCAAGTTTTTTAACATATCTCTTACCTATATTCAAAATCATAGTGTATGTTTCATTCATTATAGTATTCCCAATATTTTTAATGGTAGGCGGGATTGCGAGATGGCGTAATTGGATATTAGCATCATTTGCTTTGTCACTATGGCCACCGCTTTACACCATATTAAATATGGTGATAGATTACAGCTTCGATGCGTCTAAAATTGTAAGTTATGGGACGCTTTCTACAGTACAGAATCAATATGATATGATAGGAGCAGTTGCAGCAACTCTTTCAGTAGCCATCATATTCATATCTACATGGATAATTAAGATGGGAGAGGGTGGTTTCTTACAAATGTCATCAGCTATAATGCAATCTATGAGTGGTGGAGCTACTTCTGCAGGAGCGGAAATAGCCTCAGGGAATGTGTCGCTCAACAACAAATCAATTGGTAATGAAAATTACAATAACATTAGTAGCGACAAGCTAAATACTAATTTTGAGCAGTTTGTCGGAGAAAATACATTTAATCATCCTGATGGTAGTCGTCACAAGGTGAGTGCTAGTGGGCATGACAGTATAGCTAGTGGTTCAGGGATTAATACTAGTTCTGGGACTAGGAAATTTGATTTGGGTAGTTCTGTAGAAGCTGGGATTCACAATGGCTTAACAAAATCAAATACTAGTTTAACAGCTCTTGAGAAAAGTTACAACAAGTCAAAAAATGCGACAATTTCTAACGTAGCAGAATTAGTTTCTCATATAGCCCAAAATGAGAGTGCTCACAACAGCATTGATTATTCAAAATTAGGTGAAGAAGGTAAAACGTTAAGAGAAGCGGTTACTCAAACCAAGACTTTGCATGATAGAGATGGCTATGGTTGGGATCAGGCTGCACAAGGAAGTTTAACAGGTTATGCAGATGGAGGTGTTAAGATTTCAGAAGCAGTTCCAATTTTACATGGCAGGGCTGGGGCTAAAGTAGATTTAGGGGTTGGGGTGACAAACAAAAGTAACCAGTCATTAGATAGAGAAACTGGTGTTAGCAAAAATTATGATACTGACAAAAACTTAAATAATT
>JABSSF010000046.1 GCA_013214485.1 Rickettsiaceae bacterium
TTTTCTTAAATGTGCCATTACATCAGATCATAGCACTATACTTTTAAATATTAAAGTTATTTTTGCTAGTTTCCATAGATAAATTACCTATTGAAATTATAGGTAAGAAATAAGTTATGTTGGGAGTTGTAAATTATCAGCAACTTTAATTTTTTAGTCAATTTTCCCCGATGCTGATGAGGCATCCTGCTCCCAACACCTTATCATATAATATCTTAAATTTATACAATTTAATTTAATTATATTGACTTTTTAGGTTTATTATATTAAAAATATTAAGTATTTGTAGTTTTTACAGATACTGTTTTATTACAGTTTTCTACGGATTAATGCCTGAAAAAAAAACTAAAAAAATCATATCCCTAGCTAGGAATATTTTCTGGCCAATTGAAAAATCAGAAACAAAGTTGTTTCTGCCAATGGCTTTGATGATGTTCTGTGTGTTATTTAATTTTGGCGCTCTGCGCTCTATTAAAGATAGTTTAGTAGTACCAAATATTGGCGCTGAAGTAATTAGCTTTCTGAAGTTGTGGCTAGTGATGCCTTCTACGGTAATATTTACCATCATTTATGTTCGTTTAAGTAATATTTTTAATTATGAACAATTATTTTACATAATAGTTAGCTTCTTTTTAGGTTTTTTCTTATTTTTTACTTACGTTCTATATCCAGGGCAAGAGCATTATCACCCCTGTCAAGAAACCATTATTTCTATGTCTCATGCTCATCCTCATTTTAAATGGTTTATTTTGGTTGCAGGTAAATGGAGTTATGCTTTGATGTATGTATTTTGTGAATTATGGAGTGCAGTCACAATTAATTTGTTATTTTGGCAATATGCAAATAATATCTTTGATACAAAATCAGCGAAAAGATTTTATCCAATTTTAGGTATGGTAGGGAATGTGGGCCTTATTGCTGCAGGTAATTTCTTGGTGTCTTTTTCAGATTTATCAGGGGTTTCTGATAATAATATTCTAACTATATATGGCAATAACATTAACTTTAAATGTGAAGTGGTTTTAAAGCCATTAATTAAAATTATTGTTTTATCAGGAATATTTGCGATGTGCTTATATTATTACATAGAAAATTATGTCCTGAAGACTAGAAATATAAAAGCTAACTTTCAACAAGATAAAAAAGAATCTAAGACAAAATTATCATTTAAAGAAAGTATAAAATTGCTACTTACATCAAAGTATATTGGCCATATAGTATTTTTAGTACTAGCTTATGGATTACTAATAAATATCCTTGAAGGACCATGGAAAGCAAGAGTTAAAGAATTATATCCTAATGATGTTGATTATTTAAATTTTATGGGCAAGTTTAATATTTGTATGGGAGCATCTAGTGTAGTCTTTATGGTCATAGGCAGCAACGTTTTACGTCGTCTTAGTTGGTTAGTTGCTGCGTTATTTACTCCTTTTGTGATTTTATCAACGGGTTTGGTTTTCTTTATATTTGTGATATTTGGTAAAGAAATCACTTTTTTTGGTAGTAATTTTAATCCAATATATTTTGCTGTTATTATTGGTGCAGCACAGAATATTATTAGTAAATCGACTAAATATTCTTTATTTGATTCTACCAAAGAAATGGCATATATACCTCTATCTCTTGAACTTAGAACCAAAGGAAAAGCAGCAGTAGAAGTTATGGGATTAAAATTTGGTAAAGCTTTTGGAGCTTTTATTCAATCATTTATGTTTACTATAATGCCAATGGCAACATTTGATTCAGTAACAGCATATTTAATGGTAATTTTTCTGATAGTAATGTTTTTGTGGTTCTGGAATATTGTTGCTTTAAACAAAGAATATATAAAAATTAAAGGCAAAGAAAATGAGACTAGCTAAAATATTAGGAGTATTAGTCATATTAATTGTTAGTAGTTATTCTGTTGCTTGGTATTATTTAGCATATAAACTTAATAAAAATATCAGTGAAAATTATTTAAACAGGCAAATAACTCATAATCTTAGTTATAAAGAACATAATTTACAATTTACATCAGCTACCGTAAGTGGTTTTCCATTTAAATTACAAGCTAATTTAAATGGCTTTACTGAAGAAACAGATATAGAAAAAATTATCTATAAGAACCCAGTGATAATTGGCTATGATATATTAGATAGTAAAGCTTTTATAGATTATCATGGACAAATAAAGGCAGTATTTAAACCATTAATTGCTGGTTTTGGTGCAATATTTGATGTTAATGATTATAAAATATCAGTAAGCATTACTTCACCTACAGAATTATTTACTGCAATAATAAATGAAGAAAATTTTGCTAAAGTAGTATTGAGTAATATTGATAATATTAAAATTTCTTCAGGAGCCGTAAAAATTGCTGATCTAATAGATAATAAAGTTTTTTATAGTACAGAGTATGAAGAGTTGGATTTTTCTTTTATTCCAAGAAAAAAATATAACAACCTAAAAGATTTTTTTAATAGTTTGCCAAGTAAGAGCAATATTGCTTATAAGGTTAAAACCAATGCAATAAAAAATGATATGAAAAAAATTGTTCCAGATATCTTATTATATGTGTGGAAACAATTACCCGATGATTTTGAATTTAACACTAAGTTAGAAATTACTACTGAGGCAGAAAAATTTATAGCTGCTCTGCAAAATATTAATATAGATGGTCAAATGTCTATAAAATCTAATATAATCGATTTACAGATTAAGAATTTACATTATAAATCTATTACTAATAAAGAAAGTAATAAAGTAATCCTAAAAACTGATACAAAATTTCGGTTAAAAGATGATTTTTTTACTAAGCTGTTTACTTATCATAAAATGTTTAAGTCTCATCTTGATATTGTAACTCCTCGAAAAGCAAATTTAAATAGCAAGATTAAATATATCAAAGATCATCAAGATTTATTTCGTTTGAATGAGTTAAAAAATATTGATTATAATTTAATGCTAGATATTACTTATCAAAATGCTCAAGGTAACCTAGAGCTTAAAATCATGGAGTTTACTGCTGCTTCAGAAAATACTGGGTTTAGAATTATAAATGGTAATTTTAGCACTACTCCTGATGGTGATAATAAGAATTATGGAGTATTATATTTACAGAATTATAAATATTTAATTAAGTTTATTGCAAATTTTGTCTATGAAATTTATGATAATACACAATATTTGAGAGATTATGAAAAACAGTTATTAGCTGAAACAACTTTAGATTTGTGCAAATATGCTTCAGATCATAATAAATCAACTTCTAAAGATTTAAGTATTAAATATAACATTAGTAATGATACAGAAGATTCTACTTTTGGTAAGGTAAAGATTAATTATATTGGAGCATATCATCGCTTACTGTTATATTTGAAAATTATCAATAAAGTATCTAAAACTGGTGATATCCTTGAAAATATGCAAAAATACACACCAAATATTATAATAGATCCCGAATTATTAGCTATACTTTTATCAAAGGATGGTAAACTAAAAAAGGAATTTGAGAAATTACTAAAGGACTCAGGTCAGCTATTACAAAAATTAGAAAAAATAAATGACTATAACAACAATTACAGATAAGGCTTCAGGTAAAATAATTCCTGATTTAATAAAGAATTTACATCAATATTTAGCAGACGATATAGCAGTAATAAACGAGGTTATTTTACAGCATTTGGCTGTCAAAGAGGATTTAGTTAAAGTAATTGGTAATCATATTACAACATCTAGAGGTAAACGAATCAGGCCAATACTTACAATACTTACGGCAAAGATGTTTGGTTACAAAGGAATGAATGATACTTATTTGGCAGCTGCAGTGGAGCTTATTCATTTAGCAACATTGCTACATGATGATGTTGTTGATGGTAGTAAGATGCGGCGTTTCCTGCCAACTGCTAATGTTGTTTGGGGTAACAAAGCAAGTATTTTAGTTGGGGATTTTTTATTTAGTCAATCATTTAAGTTAATTGTTGCAACAAAGTCCTTGCAAGCAATGACCATACTATCAAAAGCATCAGCAATTATTTGTGAAGGAGAAATATCACAACTTGCTAAACTTGAAGAAAATAGAATAATTACTGAAGATGAATATACTCAAATTATTAATGCTAAAACAGCTGAATTATTTGCCGCATCTTGTGAAGTTGGAACAATTATTTCAGTTGAAGGTAAAGAATATAGCAATATAATGCGAGATTTTGGTGCTATTCTTGGTAATATATATCAAATTGCCGATGATAGCCTTGATTATTTTAGTAATAGTAGTAAAGTTGGTAAAAATATAGGTGATGATTTTATTGAAGGAAAAGTAACCTTACCATTGATTTTATTGCACAAAAAATTAATGACAAAGGATCAAGAAAAACTGATTACTTTAATAAAAAGCCCCTTAAGAACTATAGATGATTTTACCTGGGTATGTAATAAAATGGCATTTCTAGATATTCATCAGGATATCAAACAACGCTTAGAGAAATTAAAATTGGAAGCATTTGATTATTTACAAAAAATTGCCATAGAAAATGAGTCTAAATATTATTTAAAATTATTATTAGAGTTTGCGATAAATAGGAGCTACTAAACTATGATTCGGCTTTATAATAAAAAGAATCTGGCACTTGCAATATGGTTAAGTTTAATCTGCATGGCAGTAATTATTATGATTTTTGTCGGTGGTCTTACTCGTCTAACTGATTCTGGTTTATCCATTACAGAGTGGAAACCTATATCAGGAATAATCCCTCCCTTAAATGCTGATGCTTGGATGCATGAGTTTGCTAGTTATAAAGAATCGCCAGAATATAAAGTGTATAATTATGATATGTTACTTAATGAGTTTAAAGCTATATTTTGGTTAGAATTTATTCATAGAATACTTGGTCGTTTAACAGTCTTATTATATATAATCCCATTAATGTTCTTTTGGTTTTTTAATAAAATTAAAAAGAAAAATTATTTTACTTATGTTGGTGTATTTGGCTTATTTTTATTACAAGGTTTTATGGGCTGGTATATGGTAAAAAGCGGTTTAGTCAATAAGCCAGATGTTAGTCATTATCGCTTAGCAATGCATTTATTACTTGCAGTTTTTATTTATAGCATTTTATTCTGGCAATTAATGCAAGAATATTTCGACATAATATTAATAGCAAAAATTACTGTTTTAAGATTACCAGCTATATTACTAATTGCTGCAATAATTTTAGTTATTTGCCAAATAATAATAGGAGCTTTTGTTGCGGGTCTGGATGCTGGATTAGTATATAATCAATTTCCTTTGATGGGAAATAGTATCATACCTGAAGAATTTGCTACTTGGTCATTTTCCTTACAACTTTTTGCTGATCCAATTTTCGTCCAATTCTTACATCGTATAGTTGCAGCTATTATATTGTTACAAATTATTATCACTGCTATTAGCATGTTTGGCATTGATAATAATAAGTTAAAAAGGGTTGCGATATATATTTGTCTTAGTTTATTGCTACAAATTATTCTTGGCATTATAACTTTAATTTATCAAGTACCAATCGCTTTTGCATTATTACATCAACTAGGTAGCATATTATTATTATCTATGTTACTTTGGGGATTATTTTTAGTAAAAAATGCTTAAATGTCAGTGGATAATTACATTCAAATTAAGGTTTTAGAGCAAATACCTGTTAGATTAGATCGTTACTTGAAACGTTTATATCCTAAACTTACTCAAGGATTAATAGAACAATTTTTGCGTAAAAAACTGATTAGAGTTAATAATGCTAAATCTCAAAGTAATTTAAGAATTACTAACCAGGATATTATCCTAATAGCAAAGTATTTAATACCTAAGATCGAAGATAATAAAAGTGATAAACAAGAGTTTCCTCCATCAGTAATTGCTTTAGCAAATAAAATTATGGGTGATTATCTTATTTATGATAGCCCTGAATTGATAGCCATTAATAAACCAGTAAATTTAGCAGTGCAAGGTGGTAGTAAAATAAAAGTATCTATAGATGATGCGATTAGTTATTTAAATAGTAAAGATCAAGATAATGAGCAATTAAATTTAAAATTAGTTCATCGTTTAGATAAAAACACCAGTGGAGTATTAGTTATTGCTAAAGGTTATGAGAATAGTAGCAAAATTGCAGCAGCATTTAAGGCAAGATTAATTAAGAAAAAATATCTTGCAATATTATCAAAGATGCCCTTAGAAAAAGAGGGGATTATTAGTAATTATATCGCAAAAAATGGCAATACCGATAAGCAAGTTGTTTCAGTTGTTTCTAAAGAAGAAGGGCGTTTAGCTGAAACTAAATATAAGATATTAGATATTAACCAAAATAACGGATATTGTCTTGTAGAATTTATACCATTAACTGGTAGAATGCATCAGTTAAGAGTACATAGTAAATATTTAGGTTCTTCTATTGTTGGTGATTTAAAATATGGTAATATCAAACACGCTAGAATGTTATTACATGCAGCAAGCCTTATAATTCCAGCTTCAGTCTTTGGTAAGGAAATTACTATTAACGCCGATATAGATGAAGATTTTTTTCAGTAAAACTTATAGTTAAATCACTTGAAAATTGGGTTACCAACTCGTCATATATGGATGCCATAATAAAAATCAAGTAGAAAATCCTTCATTATAAGCCGATTTCATATCGGCGTGATAATCCAGATTTGATTGATTACATATTTTTTTCTGGATCACCACGCCAACTAAAGGTTGGCTTGTGATGACAAGTTAGTAACCCAATTTTCAAGTTATTTAACTATATACTAATTTTCAGCAGTGATCTTTTTTTTAGATCTAAATTTGATATTAGGTATTTTGAAATAATGGACAAAGATTCTAGTTAGAAAAGCTCCAACTATTACGATAATAACAGTATTTTGAATGTTGGTTGGATCTGGATTATGTGAATTTATATCTAAAAAGATACTGAATATCAAACCCCATAAAACTGAAACTTCTGCGTTTATTGTTCCAGAAACACAAAGTATTTTACCTTTTTGCCTCATTAAATCTCGTAATATTCCACCACCATTAGCAGTTAGAAAAGCAAAAAATGGTCCCCATAATTCGATAGGTTCTATTCTTGACATAATAGCTATTGTAACCCCAGTAACTATAAATGCTGCTTGACCAATAGAATCTCCTATTATTAAAATATTATCCCAAAATTTTAATATTACCTCATCTTCACTTGCTCTAGTATTGTAATATTCCAGTAAACGAATAGCAAAAAATCCTACTAAAACTACAATGAGTATATAATACATGTATGAAGGAGTTAGGAAAATACCTACTTCGTTACGATTAATAATAACGTCACGCATAATACCACCACCAACTGATGGTAACATAGCAAATAAGAATGTTGTAAATAACGTAACATTGTCTTTAGCAGCTATAGCAATTCCAGAAACTGCAAAGGCTATAGTACCGATAACACCAATAATATAAAACCATTGTGAGTCAATAGTTTGGATTAGCATTACTGGATAGAGATAAGTTTTGACAATATCTTTATATTCATCAGTGTCTAAAAATTCTTTTATTTCATGATTAAATCTTTCAACTAATCCTAAAGGTACATTTTTTTTGCTAAACATTAGATGGATCGGAGTTTTAGCATTTAGTAATATTTCCTGTACTTTGCTATTAACACCTTTTTGTAAAATTGCTGCAGCACCGACAATTCTGTCAGCCATAAACCCGTCTATTTCTCCTTTTAACAGACCTTCTAGAGCTTCCAAATCATTTTCATAAACAGTTATGATATCACTATTTTCTTCATCATTAATGAATAAATTTATTTGTGAGTCTGCATAAATAAAACCTTCTGTGACTCCTAAGTTAAAATTTTGTAATCTAACTTGAGCTAGGAATTCCGTTATAGTTTCGAAGCTTAGTTTTTTATATTGTTCTCGCATCACAAAAAGGGAGTTTTCTTCAAATCTGTAGTGTAATGAAAAATGAACAAACTCAGCTCGAAATTTAGTATATGTAGCTCCTGCTGCTATGTCTCTAGTACCTTGTTTAAGATCTAATTGGTGTTGATCCCAAGGAACTGGTTCATATTTTATTGAAATTCCTACTCTATCTGCAATGTTTTTAACTAATTCAACATCCATACCAGTGAGTTTATAACCACCTAGTTCAAGTTTATTATATTGATAAGGTTCCCATAAATACCAACCGCTAAGTAATGATTTTTTTGATTCGACATTATCAATACATTCAACTGATTCTATTTCTGTTGTAATGGAATTAGTAGAGATATTATCCTCTTTTTGAGCAAAAACATTTGCAGAGAATAATAAAATAATTATAGATAAGATAAGTTTATAAAATTCCATAGCTAAGTTTTAAAATAATTTTAGCTTATCTTATTAGATTACTTAAATATATTATTAAATGCAAATTTAAGGCTTATTAAAATTATAAATTAATAATATATGTTTAAGCTCTAACACAAATTATCAATAAATTGCTGCATATCAGTGACTGTTGCAATATTACTAATTTTAAAATTATGTCCAGATTTTTTAGCAAGACCAGATAATACTTTACCAGCTCCAATCTCCACTAATTCAGTAATACCAAGGTTTGCCATTTCATCCATTATTTCTCGCCATCTAACCATGCCACAAATTTGAGATATTAAGAGTTCCTTTATTTCCTCAGGTTTAGTAGTAGGTTTAGCAGAACTATTAGCAATTAGAGGAATTTCAGGAATATCTATTTCTGTACTGCCTAATATTTCTCGCATTGGTTGCTCTACTGGTTTCATTAACTTGCAATGAAATGGAGCACTTACTTTTAATTTGATGGCTTTAAAACCAATATCTTTAATTACGGCAATAACACGGTCAATATTGTCGCTGCTTCCACTTATAACTATCTGCCCTTTGACATTATCATTAGCAATTTGACAAACGCCATCGGTGACCAAATCATCCAATATTTCTAATAATTTTGTTTGTTCAATACCTATACATGCTGCCATAGCCCCTGTTCCTGGTAGACAAGCATTTTGCATTGAAGTACTACGCACCTTAAGTAGCTTTGTGGTATCTTTTAGAGAAATAGCATCAATGGAACAAACGGCACTATACTCTCCAAGAGAATGACCTGCTACATAAGAACAAAGTTCCTGTATTTTTTTGTTAGTTTGGTGTATAATAACATTATTAATAGCAGTGGAGACAGCCATTAAGGCTGGTTGAGTATTTTGTGTTAGTTGTAATTTGTCACTTGGGCCATTAAAAATAATATCACTTAATTTATATCCAAGTGTTTCATCGACTAATTGGAAAGTTGACCTAGCTACTGGGTAGGAATCGTAAAAATCTTTACCCATACCAACGACTTGGGAACCTTGACCAGGAAAAATAAATGCTCTACCCATTGTATAATAACCTAAATTAATTGAAACATATTTTGATTATGAGAATTCTGAAGCTACTGTCAATTATTTTATTAATAATAATTAGCCATCAAAGCTTTGCAGAGGAAAAAAATGTTGCTAAGAAGGCTTTTTCTTTGATTAAATTGCGTAAATGGATTGATGCTGAAAAATTGGCAAGTAAGACAAAAAATTCTGCTTTACTTAAAATAGTTCAATCTCAGAAGTTTTTAGACAAAAATTATAAGAATAATAGTTTTATTGAAATTACTAAATTTTTAGATAATAATCCCAACTGGCCACAGCAATATTTATTAAAAATCAAGGCTGAAAATAATTTGACAAAAGATACTGATAAAAAAGTTATCTTTGAATGGTTTAGTAAGCAAAAGCCAGTAACTGCAAAGGGTTATAAATATTATGCTTTAGCTGCAGCAGAATTAATTGATGATCCAGCTACATTAATACCTATAATCAAAAATGGTTGGATTTATGGTAACTTTACTTTAGGAGAACAAAAAAAATATCGTAAACGTTTCACAAAATATTTAAGTCATAATGATCATGTTAAGAAAATTGATAATTATTTATTTAACAAACAAATTACTGCTGCCAGGCAATCGTTATATTTAGTAAATTCAGGTTACAAGAAATCATTTAAAGCTCAAATAGCTTTGATAGGGCGTAGTAAAAAAAGTGTTAAATTGTTTAAAGCAGTAGCAAAAAAATACTATACTGATGGTCTTATTTATCAATATTTGAATTCACAAAAATCAAATCCACCAGCAGCAAAGGAAATTATAAAACTAGTAAATAAAATTGAAAATAAGCAGGAGCATGCTAATAGATTTTATAAAGTTCTTTCATATATTAGTAGGGAATATATTGAAAAGAAAAAATTTAAGGAAGCATATAAGGTAATAAATAGTCATTTTGCAATTTCTCCTGCAGATTATAGTGGAGCTGAATTTTTATCTGGATGGTTAGCCTTAAGATTTTTAAATAAACCAAAATTAGCAATTGAGCATTTTTATAATTTCAATCGAGTTGTAGCAACACCTGTTAGTAGATCTAGAGGAACATACTGGCTTGCAAGAGCATATGGGGCACAAAAAAATTATGAAAAGGCAAATGAATTATTTAAAGCAGCTAGTAGAAAATATCCTTATACATTTCATGGACAGTTAGCTGCTTATGAGACAAGCCAAGTTGGTTTAAGCTTGCCAGGAAATATTAAGATTGCAAATTATAAAGATCAACAATTCGAAGAAGATAATGATGTAGTGCAAGCTTTAAACTTAATATTAAAATATGGCTCAACAAGGTTAAGTGAAATATATATAAAATCGGTCATTAACAGCTATCCTGAGCCAAAGCAAATTTTAGCGATCGCAGCTAGCATAGATAAGAATGCCAATCTTCATCATAAAGCATGGTTTGGTAAATACGCCCAGCATAAAAAAGTTTTTATTAAAAATTATACTTATCCAGTACCATATAAAACTTCAAATTTACCAATTGAAGGAGCATTAACTTATAGTATTATCCGTCAAGAATCAGTTTTTGATCAATATGCTATAAGTAGTGCTCAGGCAAAAGGATTAATGCAGCTTGTTAACGATACAGCTTGTGATACTGCTAAAAGTATAAATATGAAATGTAGTATAGCCAGAGTAACAAAGGATCCAAAATACAACATGATTCTAGGTAGTCATTATTTAAAGGAATTAATTCAAGAATATAAGGGTTCATATATTTTAGCTATAGCTGCATATAACGCAGGCCCTCATAGGGTTGAGCGTTGGCTTAAAATACATGATGATCCAAGGAGTATGAAAAATATTTACAAAGTAATCGATTGGATAGAATTAATGCCATTTTACGAAACACGTGATTATGTTCATCGAATTTTAGCTAATCTACAAGTTTATCGCTATATTATCAGTAAAAAAAATAGGTTGCGTATACGCCAGGATTTGATGAAGCTTAGAAGAATTTAGTTGTAATTATTTTTTGTTTTATTAATATAATATTTCATTAACTAGATAACTAATGAAACATTGCTATGTATAAACAATTAATCTTATTATTTATAATAATTTTCAATGTTAACAACGTTGCGGCAAATATTATGCCAACTACTACCGAATTTGGTTATGGTAATGATGCTGAACTAATTACCATTGCTAGAGCAAAAAATAATTTTTTAATTAATAAGACGTTAAATATTCGAGATTATACTGCTCTTAGTAATTACCATGATATTCAATTGTTATTACATGTTGTCAGTAATAATAATTATCGACTACAGAAAGCATTAAAATTAATAGATAATGATCAAAAATTGTTGTTATTAGCATCTAAATTAGTTGCTGACAACAAGCAATATTCATTTATTACTAGAAATATGTTAAGGTTAATGCAGCAGCGTAATTATTTATTACGAGCTAAAGAACTTATCAAAAATAAGCATCAAAATTTTGCTAAAGGCATTATTAAGCAAGTACCACAATATGAAGAAGTAACAATATTAAAAATGGCTCTGTGGTATTTGGTTATTTCTGATGACAAAATCTCTAAAGAAGATTTAATTGCTAAACTAAAGATGAGTTATCCATTAGAAATAGCGGATGAATCTCTAGCTGAGAAAGTTGACAATGTTACTTTATTTCAAAATTCGGCCTTATACTTTCCTCATGCAGGATATGTGTTAGCAGCTGATCCCATTAACGGAGATTTTCGTGGTACAGATTGTTCAGGTCTTATTGCCTTGGTACTTAACCTGGATAATCATTTAGGTACTTATGATTATGCAAAAATCTGGCTTTACTTATCAGAGAATTACCAAGTTCGAGAAGAATTACAACAAGCTGCTAAATCATTCAAAATTGTAACAAAATCAGAATTACAGGTAGGAGATTTAGTAACCTGGCGTTGGCCGAAGAAAAAACATCAATTAGGACACATAGTATTTTTTGTCCAATGGAGTAACAAATCAAAAGGAGAGTTTATCGGGTTGGAAGCGGCATTATTACCTAAAGGAACAATAGAAGGTATAGGTGCTAGAAAATTTAATATAGATCGAGATGATACTGATCTTTATCTTTTACGACCAGTTCTATAATATTATTAAATTCTAAAATAAGTTAATATAATTCATATAAATTAATAACCCTGAGTACAATTAATTATTTAAAATTAATCATTGATAAAAATTAATTATGCTGTTATTACTAGGTGGAAAATTTGTAAATAAGTTGAGTCTATAATAAAAACAGGTAAGATTATTCCAAGTGATAACCATATATCTGAATCACTAGACAAATCAAATCTTAGCATACTGAGTATATTGCTCAGTAATAGACTACAACAGAAATTATCAAATGAAGTTATAGATAAAATTTTAAATTTAATAGAAAAAAGTCCAGTATTGGATCAGGTAGCATTTTTTAACGATAAAAATATTAACATATTTTTTAATAATAATGATGAAACTGTAATAGCACAAAAGTTAAAATATGATGAATTAAAACTTGATCATTTACAAAAAAGTTATCTTGCAATTTCAGGTTATTACCAAGGAAATAGTAAAACTTTTACTGAAGATGTATTAATTTTAATGCAACTTTTTCTAAATGGTGAAACGTATAGTACATCATCACATATAAAATTTTATGATGATATGCTTAATAATGTATAGTAATTTTACTTGAAAAATGAATATAAATATGGGATTTTCAATGAAAAAATGAAATATCCAATAATATTCAGAAAACGTGTAATT
>JABSSF010000047.1 GCA_013214485.1 Rickettsiaceae bacterium
AAATGAGTCATTTAAAGGAGAGTGGAATTACATTATAAAACCTATTAAATATTAAAGTTATTTTTGCAAGCTTCCTTTTGTAGAATATTCGTTCATACCATCCTCCAACTTGCAGTATTTTAGAGGAGTATGAGGATCTTTTCCTAATATATCTGTATATGAATGATGGTTATCATGATCAGAAGCCCATGCTAATATTGGCCCTTGTAATGTTCCAGCTGAGACTATTGCTAAAATAAGTTCAACAAATTTATTTGCTTTGTAAGATCCATGTGCCCATAATCTATGTATTCCAACCCCTACTGAAATACAAAAAGTATAAAACGAGGCAATAATACAGACAATCTCAAAAGTAGAAATTCCAAATTTATTCCAGTAAATAACCCCCAAAGAGCCTATTATTAGTGGATATATTATTAATACAAATGTGGCAATGTAATTTATTTTATTGTCTTTCATAATAAATACTTAGATCAGCTTATTTAATATAACATCATACTATAGTAAATTCTCTAGCAATTCAATGCAAATTATTGTATTTGTATAAGTTCATATATTACAAGAAAAAAATAAATTAATAAGATGGATTACATTTATTTGAAATATAGAAGAGGATGTTTTCATAAGGCAAGTTGCCTATAATTTTAGAGGATATTTTTTTTCAGTTTTCTCATTGTTTGAAGATGATTCTTTAAGATGTTTGACATATTTTTTCAGTTAACATGATAGCAAGCTCTCTTAATTGATCTTTTTCCATTAATTCCCTCTTAGACTTTCTTCTTCAACAAATAAAGCAAAACTTGATCTATTAATAATAAATCACGAAGAAAAAATATGCTTTTGAATTTAAATACTCTGATACCTATTGTTTAATTGACCACAAGATATATTTATGTTAATAATTGGGGAGGATTGTGATAATCTTAATTTGGTAATAATCTCTTAGTAAACCTCAATAAATTATAATTTATGATATCTCAAACAGAAGCTATAGATCCATATTTAAATATCGAGCAAGAAATATTACATTTAAAACAGGAAAAATCAGCAATTATTCTAGCACATTATTATCAAGATGCTGAAATTCAAGATATTGCTGATTTCATTGGTGATTCTTATGAACTAGCTAAACAAGCAAGTAAAACAGATGCGAAAATAATAGTATTTTGCGGTGTACGCTTTATGGCAGAATCTGCTTATATTCTAAACCCTGGTAAAAAAGTTATTCTTCCAGATATAAATGCTGGCTGCTCCTTAGAAGAATCTTGTCCAACTGAAGCATTTAAGAAATTTCGAGAAAAACACCCAGATCATATAGCTCTAACTTACATGAATTGTTCCGCAGAAATAAAAGCCCTTTCTGATATTATTGTTACTTCTTCTAGCGCTGAAAAAATTATTAATAATATTCCTGAAAATCAACCTATTATTTTTGCTCCAGATAAACATCTTGGGAATTATTTAATTAAAAAAACTGGTCGTAAAATGCTATTATGGAATGGTACTTGTATTGTCCATGAAAATTTTTCAGAACGAGAATTAATTCGGATTAAAACTACTTACCCAAGAGCAAAAATAATAGCTCACCCTGAATGCCCAATTAATTTATTAGAATATGCTGACTTTATTGGCTCTACTTCAAAATTATTACAATATACTAAAGATCATGAGGGTGAAGAATTTATCGTGCTTACTGAACCTGGAATAATTCATCAAATGGCAAAATATTCACCAACTAGCACTTTTCATGATGTACCATCGCTAAATCAAGCTGGATGTACTTCTTGTAGTCAATGTCCTTTCATGCGTCTTAATACCTTGGAAAAACTCTATTTATGTTTGAAAAATGAAACTCCTGAAATTGTTTTACCTGCAGAGCTTGCAAAGGCAGCTAAATTATCACTTGATAGAATGTTAAATCTTGGACTTGATTTTGTAAAACGTTAAGCTAGAAATGTGACAATTTTCATAATATTTATATTAAGTATATATATTTACTTGTCATTAAAACAGCTAACAGTTACAATCCCCTCTGAATAAAAATATTGATATAAGAATAAAATGCTAAAAATAGAACTTTTTTATTTAATAGCTGCTATCTGTTTCATTTTTGCCTTAAAAGGTTTATCTTCTCCTAAGGAAGCAAGAAAAGGCAATATGATTGGCATGATTGGCATGGCTATTGCATTAATTGCTACTTTTTATTTACCTAATTTCCATCATAAATTACCATTATTTTTTACAATTCTAGCAGCTGCATTAATAGGTAGTTTCATTGCTAGAAAAATACCAATGACGGCTATGCCACAACTAGTTGCAGGATTTCACTCTTTTGTTGGCCTTGCTGCTGTACTCGTTGCTTATGCCGCTTTAATTGCTCCTGAGAATTTTGCTATTGGTAACTTTGGTAATCTACCAGTTAGTGCTTTAATTGAAATGTCCTTTGGGGTATCTATAGGAGCTATAACTTTTAGCGGATCAATTATTGCTTTTGCTAAATTACAAGGGTTACTTGGTTCAGCACCACTAAAGTTTTACGGCCAACAATATTTTTGCTTAGCGCTTAGTATATTATTATTAATATTATTTCTGATGTTTTTTAAAGGAGAAAGCTTCCTGCTGTTTAATAGTATTGTCATCATATCATTAATAATTGGTATATTATTAATTGTTCCAATTGGTGGAGCTGATATGCCAGTTGTTGTTTCAATGCTTAACTCCTATTCTGGTTTTGCAGCTGCAGGTATTGGCTTTACCTTATCCAATAATTTATTAATTATCACAGGGGCTTTAGTAGGTGCAAGTGGAGCTATTTTAAGTTATATTATGTGTAAAGCAATGAATAGATCACTAATTAATGTGATTTTTGGCGCATTCATGCAAGCTACTTTAACAAAGGATGCAACTGAAGATGATAGGGTAGCTAAAGTTAGCAGTGCTGAAGATGCAGCCTTTATGCTGGAAGAAGCAGAATCAGTAATTATAGTACCAGGTTATGGTATGGCGGTAGCACAATCACAACATGCTATTAAAGAAATGGTTACTATGCTTGAAAACAAAAATATTAAGGTTCGCTTTGCCATTCATCCAGTAGCTGGTAGAATGCCTGGACATATGAATGTTTTACTGGCCGAAGCAAATATTGATTATGAGCAAGTATTTGAATTAGATGAGATAAATAGAGAATTTAAAGACACTGACATTGCTTTAGTTATTGGTGCTAACGATGTGACTAACCCAGCAGCAAAGTCTGATAAATCAAGTCCTATTTATGGAATGCCTATTTTGCATGTTAATGAAGCCAAAACCATATTATTTGTAAAACGCTCTATGTCTCCAGGATATGCTGGAATTCAAAATGAATTATTTTTTCAGGATAACACTTTAATGCTGTTTGGTGACGCTAAAAAAGTAGTTGAGAATATCATTAAATCATTAAGTTAAGTAACAAGGATTTTGTAAATTGCCTGTTGACTTCCTTTTTTTTAAACATTATAAGTCTCTTAAGTTTTTAATATAAAGTTTTAAAGGAGAATAATTATGGCTGCAAGGGTAGTATCAGATCATGAATTTGATTTAAATACAAGTTCTGAATTAAGTAATCTTGAAAAAGAATATATACACATTGTTAAACTTGAATTAGGAAGTCATTGTACAAATAAAATTAAACTAACATTAGATCAAAAAAGTAAGCCCCTTTTCATAGGTCATATTTCATCTCAACAAGAAAAAAACAAATTAAACCTTAATTTTGCTGAAGGGGGTTTTCTAACAATAAAGTCATATGATAACGGGAGTATTGGAGATATATCTTTTGACCAAAATACTGTTTTAATTATTGAATCTTCACAATATTATTTCACCTCCGATCAGAAGTATAAAGTTACTTTTACTGATTTAGATAAAAGGATCAAGGATTTTAAAAGTAATATCTCTCTACTCATATGTAATGATTTTTCTCATTCTAAGCTATTACCACAACAGCATAATAATATAATTAAACTTATTACGGCATATAATGGAATAAATACTTTTTGTGATTTTATAGGCAATCAAAATTCCATAAGACTTAATACTACCCGTAGTTTAACAGATATTAAAGTAGATAATCTTGAAAAAGAACTCAATGAAAAAGAGATAACTAACTTAACTGAAGATTATATGAATGCAACCTATAGCTATTCTCTTACTAATAGTAACTTATACTCTATTATTTCTGATATAGCTTATAGCAATTACAAAAAAATTTATAAAAATTGGGAAATTATTATAAATTTAATAAATTATGCTAATTTAAAAAATTACCAGTATAACATCACAACTGAAATGGTTACAGCCAGTATTAGTAAAGAAATTGATCCACAGCAAATTGAAGTAGTAAAAAAATTACTTGACCATGCAAATCCAAAAATCTCTTTCAACAAAACAGATATTAAAACTTATGCAAGCTTCGATATAAAATGGACTAAAATATTATACAACTACCTTAAGATGCATTTTCCAACTGAAATCAATAAAATTGTTAATGTAGATATTTTAACTGCAACATTAGAAAAGAGTAAGATCTTCAAATTTATAATAAATAAATTTGAAGATAATAATTTTAAAATTGATTTAAATGCTAAGAAATTTGATAGTAGTTATTCATTATTTTATAATATAACTTCATCTAAATCTCCAGAAATTTTAAAATTTATGCTTAACTATGTTTTAGATCATAATATTTTTATTGACTTAAATGCAGAATATGGAAAAGGTATTTATCTTAAAGATAGGGTTGCTGATAATGCATTTGAATCATACCATACTTGCCATTTATTAAGGGATAATTATCCACGTAAAAATGATCCCGGTAATAAGTCTTTTAAAAAAGAATATGATCTTGCCATGTTAACGAAAAATGCTAAATGTTCTGTTTTAATGCTCTCTTTTAATACATCAAATTATAATGAAAATCCCTTTGGTAGTAACGAATGTAGAAAATACAAATTATTTGTTAAGGAAATTATTAAAGTTGCAGCTATATTACAAATGGACATATTAGAATTTCAAGGATTATTCTTTTCCAACCTTGATAATATTATATCAATAATTAATGACGTGGCCGAAAATGATCCAAGTTTTGATTTTGGATGCCCGAACAAAAAAAAATGCAATAGAAGAATTAACCTCGGATTTATCGCTAGCTAAAGTTAATTTTTTACAAATACAAGATTTAATTATTACTGGTTACATTAGGAATCAAATCTTAAATGATCAAAAAAACTTTGTTTATAGTAATGATATCCTGCAAACAATAGCAATTTTCTTTGGTTTAAATCCTGAAAGCGACAGTAAGAACTTTCTTAAACCTTGTAGTCCAAATATTACATCTGAAATATATCAACTTGAATATTCTAAGATTGAAGAATGTTTAAATGGCCCACCAGATCGAAGCTCAATTGTTATTGACAATAATTATAATCTATATGACAATTATCATTTGGTAATTAGTTATCAATAGTTTCGAAAAAGATCTATTCCTTCATATTTTGTTTAATTTCAGGGGGCATGTAATTTTCATCATGTTTAGCTAGTAATTTTTTAGCTACAAATAAATTATCACTAACCAAATGCCCTTCTGCTACTATTCCTTGTTTTTCACGAAATAGGGTTGGTAATATTCCTTTATAAGAAATTTGTAATTCAGCATTAAAATCAGTAATAATAAACTTGATTTCATCTTCAGAAATTTGTTTGATAGAACTAACTTTTACCATTCCTCCTACCCTGACTTTTTGGCTGCGATCACTAATTTTAGCTATTTCTGAAGGTGGATAAAAAAAGACAATATTATCTTGTAAGTTTGATAATATTAAATATACCCCACTGCTACAAATAGTTAATAAAACTATGATTGAGATTAATCTATTTCTTTTTCTTTTTTGCATTTACTGCCTTTAAAACTCCAGCCAGCGGATAAAAAATCTGTGTATTCCCCTATAAAATGGTACTTGCTAGTAAAAAATGACCTAAAAATACGTAACTTTAGGCAAATAAGCTCCGCTTTAGGTCATTTTTCACGTCGCCATTCTCTATTTTATACTAGAATCCTCTAGATTTCTTATCCTAAACTGGCGTTTAAAATCAATTACTGATTTTAATAATAGAATAATTAATGCGAGAAAAGTAATAATATAAGCATATATTAGATAACTATTCATAAATATCTCCCAGAATTATACTCATAATTTAATATATATAGTCAAATAACTTGAAATAGGGCTAGACGTGAACGATCGAAGACTATTTTACTAGATGAGGAGCGAGCAACGACGTCCCAACTTCATAGTTAATGAGTATATTAATACTCTATTGGCTTTTGTTTTGCAAGCTCCATGGATAATTCTTGTGCTCGTGCAGCATCCATACTGGCAATAATTGGAGCAACTTTCACTTCCTTCATATTGCTAACCACCTTTAACAAGACATTCATTTCAAGTTTATTAAATATTTTAGCTGCATCTTTTGACTTCATCGACTCATAAATTTTGACTAAACTTAAAATTTTATCATGTTCTTTTTTATTATATTGTTGCATTAAAACTTCTAATTGTTTCTGTAGCGCTTTTAATTCTTTTACTTTCTGATCCAACTTACGTTCTGTTGCCTTTAACACTTGTTCTCTTGCAACTAAATCTTTTTTATCACTATCTAACTTAGTTCGTCTTTTAGATAATTCTTTTAATAATAGAATCTCAGAATTAGTAAAATTATTTATTGTTTTCTTTTTCTTGTTTTTAGAATTATTTCCTGCTGCTAAATTTTTCTTCAAATCTTGAGTAGATTTATCTTCTTCTTTATTTTTTGCAACTTTTTTCTCTTCTTTTTTCGCTTTTTTAGGTTCTTCGGCAGATTTAGCATAGGCCGTATCTAGTAATATAGAAGACGTATTAGTGTCCATAGAATATACAGTTTGTTCTTGAATTCTACCAAAAAGTGTAGAAGCTTTAACAAATAAAGTGATTATTAATATAATCAATATTGGGGAAAATAAATTAGTTCTCATTTTTTTGCATTAATTTTTCTTAAAGTATCATAATAGCTGAGTCCGCTTAAATTTGCCGAATCCTCATTTTTTTTACTAACTATAGTCTGAATGAAGTTTTTTAGTTGATTAGCATATTTATTGCTACTTACCTCTTCTTCAGAAACAGCTAAATCTTCATCGGTAAATTTCTCAGAAATCTTTTTATTGAGTGAATTATTATTTTCATCTATCACATCCATTTTATTGCGTATTTTTTGTGACTGATTTGCTATTTTATTATACATATCATTAGCAATATCAGTAATTGTCATCAATTCGATTGTAGTGTCTTTTGCTTGATCAATTGCAGTTTTTATTTCAGCATTTGTTAATTTACTCAGTTGACTCATTTCATTAACATTAGATTCTGCCTTGGAAATTGAACTATTAAGTTCCTTAATCATTCTAGCAAATTCCATACGACTATTTTGCAAATCATAAATCCGCCTATTTAATATCCAACAATAAACAACACAAATAATAATCATCATTAATAATAAGAAATCTAACAATAACATAACATCCTATTTTTCAATTATTTTCTTTAAATTAATCGCAAATTTATTATCTACCTTACCAATCTTTCCAGTAAATAATGGAACCGCACCAGAGTGTAGAGTAATATCTTTTTCCTTAGAGTGATTCATAATAATAGTATCTCCTATCTTTAAATTAGCAACATCTTCAATGGTAGATACTTTATTATTAATTACTGCCTCTAAAGGCAAATCAATATCTTGTAAATTCTTAAGCAAAAACTTTTCCCACTCATCATCATAACCAAATTCATCACCAAGAAATACCTGCTGCATTTGTTCTTTTATCGGTTCAATAGTTTTATATGGTATTACTAACTCTAAGCTCTTTACCATGTCATTTATTTCAACTTTTAACTTTAATGAAATAATAGCATCACCAGGCCGAGCAATAGTTATGAAACTAGGATTACTTTCTAATTCCTCAAAACTAAAAGTAATTGGGCTAATTTGATCAAATGAATTACTTAAGGAAGTTAAAATAACTTCAGAAATTTGTCGAGCTAAACCTTGCTCAATAGATGTTAAAATTCTGTCTGGATCTTTATCTTTAGAATTTGTCGAATTTTTACCACCTAGTAATAGATCAACAAAAGCAAAAATCATACTATTGTCTAATATCAGTAACCCAAAATTTTCCCACTCAATTGCCTTAAACACTACTATAGAATATGGTATTTTGATATTTTTAAAATAATTACCAAATCTAATAGAATTAAATTCAGTTATACTAATATTTACTGTTTCTGCCGATAGATTTCTTAATGCTGTTGATAAATGTAATATAAATTTCTCAAAAATAATTTCCAGCATTGGTAATTTTTCATAGGATTGTAAAGATTGTTCTAAAACAGCTTTAATGCCTACATTTTCGTCAGTTTTTTGTTTGCTTTCTTTATCTGCTTTATTTTTTGCCATTATTAATCAACCATTTTTAATTAACTGTAATTTCTTGGAATAATACTTCCTTTACCACTATTGGCGCAGTAATTTTATTGAGCCTTTTTGAAATTTCCTCTTTTAAATACAAAGTACTATTTGAACTATTGAAATCAGAAGTTCTTAAAGACCTTAGGAATGTAATTAACGCATCTTTTATAATTGGCATTTTTGCCATTACAGCACTACGCTCAAGTTCTGAATTAAGTCTTAATGTTAAATCAATACGTAAAAATGCCTTTTTACCAGTTGAGCTTAAGCCTACAACTATTTGCTCCATATCTAAATAAATATTAGTGTTCTCTGCGATAGATACTTCAGCTGCTTTCTCTCCTTCTCCTTCAATAGTTGGTTCTTCTATATTTTTTGGACCTTTTATAACAAACATATAAAACAGAACTGCACCAATAATCGCAATTACAATTGGTACAGTAATTAAAATAATCTTCTTGATCTTTTTAGATTTAGCTGTTCCTTCATCAACTGCCTCTGGTGTTAAAGGCTCTTGATCCTCATTTTTTGCTGGAGCTTCTTTGTCCTCTTTTTTTGCCATATTCTTTAATTTTTTATTTATCCATTATAAAAATATTAATAGTTTTATGACAATTGTCAATTTTGTAGATAAAAGTACATGCAAATAAAAAAAATTGATATCAAAAATATCTAAACTCTATTTTTTTACAATTAAATGTAATATCGTTATTATATTAATTTGAATATTAGATGTTGATGATACTTATTAGGCTTTTTACATTAAGACTTATAATAATAGCTTCATTTACAGGGGTATTACTATATAGTAATTTAGTACAAGCTGGTAACGCAAGTTATATTCTATTATCAAATACCATTGCTAGAAAAACTCAATTAAACGTTGTTGCTAATAATGCAGCAAATTCTACTACAAATGGATATATTGCAGATATGGTAAGTTTCGATAAAGTAAATTTAAAACAAAATGCTAAAAGGAAAAACAGCTTTGTCAGAGCTTCAGGAATTTATAGAGATAGTAAAAATGGTGGTATTAGAATCACACATAATCCAACAGATTTAGCAATAGAGGGAAAAGGTTATTTCAAAATTCTTACCCCTAGAGGGCCAAGATATACTTTAGATGGATCGTTTCATTTTGATTATGATGGTGTATTAGTTAATCATCAAGGCTATCCATGCTCTAGTATAGATAGTGCAGTTATTCAAGTAGAAGGTAATTATGATCAATTAAATATTGCTCACGATGGAACAATTTCGGTTAATAATGCTGTTATTGATCGAGTAGGAGTTTTTAATTTTCAGGATCATGTATTTTTAAAAAAAGAAGGTGATAATTTATATATGTCTTCAGGCCCTGAAATAATTATTGATAATTATACTATTCAATCTGGAGCCTTGAAGATGTCAAATGTCAATTCAACAAAAGTCATGGTGGATATGGTAGAATTACAAAGATCCTATGGGACTAGTACTAAACTAATGTCTGATTTATCAGATTTAGAAAGGAATACAATATCTAAAATGTCATTACATAAATAAAATATGAATAAATAAATTAATTAATTATTGGGAGTTTTTATATGGCAATAGCACTACACACAGCATTAACTGGAGCACAGGTCGCCTTAGATCGTATTGATATATGGGCTAATAATATCGCTAATAGTGATACTAATGGTTTTAAAGCTCAAGAAATCCAAACGGCAGATCTTTTTTATACTAAATTTCAAAAAGCAGGTATCCAAGAAAATACTGAAGCTGAAAGAAGACCAGTTGGTATTCAATATGGTATGGGAACTAAAACCGTCGGCACTTCAATGAATGCAGAACAAGGAGCAATTAGAGTTACTTCTAATCCTTTAGATATAGCGTTAACAGCCAGTGGTTGGCTTGCAGTTACTCTACCGAATGGAAGAACTGGTTACACTCGTGATGGATCTCTAAAAAGAACATCCGAAGGGATTTTAACTACTTTTGATGGAAAACCACTAGCAAATAATATCGTCATTCCAGAAGATATTCCAACAAACACCATTAACATTAGTAATGATGGTTTAATTACAGCACCAGATCCAGAAGATCCTGCAAATTTAATTGAACTTGGTCAGTTAGAAATCTTCACATTTAATAATGAAAGTGGTTTGCAGCGTATTGGTAATAATATTTTGCTTGAAACATTTGCTTCAGGTGAAGCTATAATTGTTGCAGATACTACAGATCATTTTGAACAAGGAGCTTTAGAACAATCTAATACTGCAAGCTCGATTGAAGGTATGACTAAAATTATCCAGGCACAAAGACAATATGAATTAAATGTTCGGGTTATTCGTATCGCAGATGAAATGGAAAAAGAAGCTAATAACTTAAAATCATAATTATATTTTGTAATTTTGGTTATAAGTTATTACTATATAGATAATTTGTTAATTTTTAGGCAACTAAATGAGAATTCTGTTATATCTAGTTACAATAATTTATTTATTATTGGAGTCAGCAATTGCTGCAACTTATGATGATTTATTTAATAATAGTGTCCATGAATTATTAAAAGAGAAAATAACAGATGATCGAGTAATTATTGAAGTTAAATATAACTCAAAAGATAAAGCAGCAAAAGTTATTGCCAAACAAGACAACATTAGTTCTTTATATTTAGAACAATTTGACCCCAGCTATAATAGTTTTAAAGTTCGGGTAAAATATCATAACAAACAGGAAGAGCTAATATCGGGGAAATATATATTATTTATTGAAATACCAATTGCTGCAAGATACATTAAATATAATGATATAATAAAAGGTTTTGACATAACTAGTAAAAAAATCAAACTAAATAGTTTTCGTGGGAATTATCTTACAGACGAGAATGAAGTTATTGGTATGCAAGCTAAGAAATATATTACTATGGGTAGTACATTTCAAGCTAGAGATTTAATACAACCAGCTGTTTTTGAAGAAGGAGACTCAGTTAAAATTATTTATTCTTCTAAAGATGGCAGTTTAGAAATCAGTATCTCAGGTACAGCCCTTTCAAGAGGTTATATTGGTAAACAAGTTAATGTAAGAAATAACGATTCGGGAGCTGAAATTCATGGCATAGTTGTTAATAAAAATACTGTAAAAGTTGGTGGTAAATAATGAATAGTTTAATTAAATTAATATTATTATTTTTAACCATTACATTGTTAAGTTCATGCATAGATAATATTGAACGACTAAAAAGAGTAGGCAAAAAACCAGATTTAGCAACAGTAGATATTGCTGACATTTACGACGATGATGAAGAAGAAATGGAACGACAAAGATTGCGATCTGAAAGACAACAAGCTCATATGAAAAAAACTAATTCATTATGGAAACCAGGTGAGACAAAATTTTTCCGTGATAGCAGAGCATGGAATGTTGGTGATATTATCAGAGTAATAGTAGAGATTCAAGATAGTGCAAGTTTAAATAATTCAACTCAACAAAATCGCAATGGCAGTGATAAATTAGGAGTACCTAAATTATTTGGTAAAGAACGCACTGTTGCTAAAGGACTTCGAGTACCTGATACAAAATCTTTGTTAAGCACTAGTTCTAGCAGAAACCATAGTGGTAGTGGTAATATTTCACGTAAAGAGAGTATTAAAACTGAAGTAGCAGCAATTGTCACTAAGGTTTTACCAAATGGTAATTTGGTAATTAGTGGTCATCAAGAAGTACGGGTAAATTACGAATTAAGAGAAATAAAAATAGCAGGTATTATTAGACCAAAAGATATTAGTAGTACTAATTCTATTAATACTAATCAAATTGCAGAAGCTAGAATATCTTATGGCGGTAGAGGCGTTGTAAGTGATGTACAACGTCCAAGAGTTGGATCACAAGTGCTGGATATAATTTCTCCATTTTAATGTGAATGCAGTTGTAATATTTCTTATCTTCTAGTTAGCATTTATAGTCAATCAACTTGAAAATTCGTCATTATGAACCGATTTCATATCAGATCCTAATGACGCATTTCCTACTTGTGACTTATCATGGCGTCCATATTTAACTATATAACCTTATTAACAAAATGTTAATCTATTGATGTTATTATAATTAAAGATAGAAACATTTAATATACGATTATGTGGCAATTATTATTAGAAGCTGGTGAATTCTTATTTTCAAAAGAAACGGCTGAACTTGCACTACATGGAGCTTCTGAGTTTGCTTCGGCTGGCGGTCACTATAGCGTTGGAAGTTGTAATGTAAATTCTAATATAGATTATCATAATGTTAACAATAATCAAAATTATCAAAACTTTAAAGATAAAAAAAATATTAAAAATGTTCATAATAATCAAAACATTTCTTATAATTACAATAATTACCCAGTAAAATACTCTAACCAAAAGCCAATAGTAAATAAGAAAAGCAATAAATCAGTTAGCAAAGAACGGCCTGCTAAAAATACTAAGCAACAACATTATAACATACCAGCAGGTAGGGAAGCTTGCAAAAATAACTTTAATATTTAATAGGTTTTATAATGTAATTCCACTCTCCTTTAAATGACTCATTTAT
>JABSSF010000048.1 GCA_013214485.1 Rickettsiaceae bacterium
TTACAAGAATTGGTTTTTTATAAGTTTTTATTCAAGAGTAATTTGTAATCTTTGATTGTGACTTTTAAATTGCCCTGGTAAAGTAGGTGAACTGACTAATGAATTAGCTTCAGGTAAAATAAAACCCTTGTCTAATAAAAGTGGTAAAAAGAATTTTGTCCAGAATACAAATTTAAAAATGATGGTAAAAAAAGATATTGCCAAAGAGTATAAAACTGATTTTAAAAGAACAGTCGATAAAGCTGAAAAATTTATTCAAAATAATTTGCCAATACATCCAAAATCTCCAAAAGAAATTACAGAAATTTGTGAAACAATAAGAGATAACAGGCTTTTTCCAATATTAACGATGTTAAGCCATGAGGATAAAAAGCACGATGTCAGTAACAAAAGTGATATTATCGCCCTAATTGGTAATGGTAATGAACATCTTGCAAAAAATTATGAAAAACAAAGAGAATTGCGCTCAGAAGTAAAGGGGGAAATTATTGAATTTATTAATGACGGCACTTTAGATGAGACAGAATCTAAAAAATATATGGCTGAAAAATCAGTTGAAATGCTTACTTTATTAAGAGATGATATGGAAAATGGTCTTGACACAAATCAAAATTATTATAAAACACAGCAAGAAATAAAATTAATTACTAATAAAATACAATCTTTATCCCAAGATTATGACCTAGTACCTCCTCCACCTCCATTAAGCTGGCAAGACTTAAATACAGATAAACTATTACCCCCTGAAGAAGTAGCTAGTATTGCTGCAGAAAATTACATAACAACTGGTAAAATGGCTGATATTCAAAAATTTAGCTTACCTGAAAAAGAAGCAGCAGCAATTAATAACATTGAACAATTTATGTCAAAAACTGGTCAGTATGATAATATAAAAACTCTCAATCCGCATGATAAAATCGTAGAGAAAAAAAGGCTAGAAATTAAAGTTTATGAAACAATTGCTGGACAAAGTCCCGATGACAGAAAAAAATTCATTAACACAAAATTAGAGGAATATTTTGAGGAAAATAAAGAGTTACTAACCAATAAAACACCTGAAAATCTACAAAAACTGGAAAAAGGGACAATAGCAATATTAAGTAACCTTTGTACAACTGAAAAGCAAGCATCACTTTTAGAAAAAAATGCTAGTAATTTTATTAAGGAATCTCTAAATACAAAAGAAGATCTTAGTATAAAAAAAGACGTTAGTACAAAAATTACATTTGGGGATCGTATAAAAAAGATTTTGAGTAAGAAACAAAAAACACAACAACCAGAACAAAAACTTCCTCATATTATTAGCTCCATGAAACGAAATATAGATAAATCTATAAAAGGCACTCTAAACCCTCAATCAAAAAAGCCACAAAAGGATAAATCAGCAAAATTAAAAACTAATGTTCTTCAGCAAGACATTACTCAACAACTTCCGCCAAACGATCTAAAACAAGTAGAGAAGATAAAAAACATTCAATCAAGAAATAGAAATCAACATTCTTCAAGAAATAGAAGTCAATCCTCTCACAGATAGTAAGAATAATTGTTGTAACTATTATTAATAAAAAATTAACTATTTTGTGATATTATGTAAGTCTAGTATTTTTTATTAATAATTTTAAGGAGGCGTTTATGAAAACAAATAATAAATTACTAGAAATTATGAAATCTGCACCACAAACCTTATTGTTAGACCGAGAACTAATGACTGGTAACGGCAAACAAATGATAGTTTCTAAACATACATATTATTTAATCGATGATCAAATATATTCTGATAGTTTAGGAATAGAGTATTACAATAACCATGTTAAAAACAACCAAAAAGATAATAATAGTTTAGAGATGTATAGAGACCCAGCTATATTATTAAATACAAGTGACAATAAATTTATATTTGTAAGTGAAACCACTATTGATGATAAATATTCTCCATTATCAATGCAGGGAATAACAGATATTTGTAATTATTTGGATCCAAAAAACCAAAAAGACAATACAAAATTTAATGAATTAATATCTTTAAAAAATATGGAATGTAAGAATATTTATCATATAGACCTAGATAATATAGATCAAAACATTACTAATAATATCACTTTAGATGATGATAATAATGTTGATGATAAGGATTTAAATGACAATTACCTTAGTCCTGACGATAATCCCAATAATGTTGATGATAAGGATTTAAATGATAATTACCTTAGTCCTGACGATAATCCTAATAATAGTGATATTGATGATTTAGATGATGATGTTGATGACGAGGATTTAAGTGATAATTATCTTAGTCTTGACGATGATCACAATAATAGTGATATTGATGAATTAGATGACGATTATCAACCAATTGATGATGTTGTTGTTAATAATAAAATAAGATTACCTATTTCTGTTTTAGAAAATTATCCAATAGTAACAATAGATGAAGATGAACAATATATTGATTATGATGCAGATTTAGACGAAGATTTTCTAGATGATGATATAGAGAATAACACTCAACATGCTAATGATGTTACTAAGCAATTACCTATCAGTTGGGGTGATGATGATATAAATAAACCTCTAATAAACAATTATACTTGGGATAATAATTTTATTAGATATGATAATACTTATGGTTATACTTCAATCCAAATTGTAGGAATTGATGAGTGGAATGATAACCCTAATGACTTAGTTACTTATAATGACGTTTTAGCTTTTTAAATATATTGCTTACGGGTTTTAAAAAATAGCTAAATAGTATAAAAGAGCTGGAACACGTCATTGCGTTGCGAACAAACAAAGTTTGTGTGACAATAAACTTGGATCATCACGCCAATCAAAGATTGGCTCGTGATGACCAGTTTTCGTCGTGAAAGGACATCATTACTTTTATCTTAAATTCCCATTTTTTTACTTGACTTAAGAAGCAATGAATTTATACTCATGACTTAAGGGTAGTAATTTACTATTCTTGAAGGAACTGAAAACTCCTTTACACAGTGGTTCGTGCACGAATAACCATTAACAGTGCACTCCTCGTTTTATAACAACAATTTTAAAAATAGCTAGGTTGATATGATCGGGGAGATTTTAGCGTATGTCCAAGGTTAAGTTAACCTAAAGGCTATAATAGCTGTTCTGTGTACAGCGTTTTCAGCTCCCCGATCACTAGAATAGTGATAGTCAAATAATTTGAAATAGGGGTAGGCATGAGCGATCAAAGCCTATTTTAGGCCAGGAGCGAGCAACAATTTCCCTACTTCACAATTAATGACTATATTAGAGAAATATCTTTAAGTTTAATATTTATTAGTGATCTTAAGTAATAGATGGTCTTTACAGATTTTTCTGATTTAGACCCTTTTATGATTTATTTTTATGCTGGGAGTAGGATATTATTCAGGCATTTGTTAAAATTTTTATTATCCTATATCATTTTAATTGACTATATAGTTATAATTAATCCCCCGATAAAATTGTAACTATACGAACTACTTCCAGCACCAAGTTTAATAATTGTGTGTCTGTTCATGATGTAATATAATCAAATCTGGATCACTACGCTACTTTCAGTAGCTCTTGATGACGCATTTCCTATTTGATTTCATCATTGGCGTCCATATATGATGTGTTTTTGTTATGTAGATTCACTCTTTATTATGCTAATTTCTTATGACGATATTTTGGATTCTTAGTATCTTTACCTTCAACATTTAACATATAATTATGATAATCCTCATAATTACCAGCAAACCATGTTGGATTATCGTCATCTTCAAAAGCAATAATATGGGTAGCGATACGATCCAAAAACCAGCGATCGTGACTAATGACAAACACACAACCAGCAAAATCCAGGATGGCATCTTCTAATGCTCGCAAAGTATCAACATCCAAATCATTTGATGGTTCATCAAGTAAAATAACATTTGCTCCAGATTTCAACAATTTAGCTAAATGCACTCTATTTCTTTCACCGCCAGATAATTGACCAACTTTCTTTTGTTGCGCTGCACCTTTAAAATTAAATGCAGAACAATAAGCCCTACTTTTTACATCAATATCGCCTAACTCTAGTACCTCAAGACCTTCAGAAATTTCTTCCCAAACGGTTTTATTATCATCAAGATGATCTCGTGATTGATCAACATAGCCAAGCTTCACAGTAGACCCAACATTAACTTTGCCATTATCAGGAGATATTTTACCAGTTAAAATATTAAATAAAGTAGACTTACCAGCACCATTAGGCCCAACAATACCAACTATTGCTCCTGGAGGAACTCTAAAACTGAAATCAGAGAATAGTTTTTTATCAGCAAATTCTTTAGCAAGACTTTCTACTTCAACAACCAAATCCCCAAGTCTCGGGCCATTTGGTACAATAATTTGAGCAACCCCAGCCCCTACTTCACGTTTCTTATTCAATAATTCCTGATAAGCATTAATTCTAGCTTTACTCTTTGCTTGACGCCCCTTTGGAGATTGTTTAACCCATTCAAGTTCGCGTTTTAAATGCTTTACTCTACTACCTTCTTCTTTTTCTTCCTTCAGTAATTTTTCTTGTTTTTGTTCCAACCATGCGGAATAATTTGAATGCCACGGCACACAGCTACCACGATCAACTTCCAATATCCACTCAGCAACATTATCCAAGAAATAGCGATCATGAGTAATTGCAACTACAGTACCTTTATATTCTTTTAAGTAATTTTCTAACCAGGATACTGACTCTGCATCAAGATGATTAGTTGGTTCATCAAGAAGAATCATATCTGGGTTTTCTAATAATAATTTACATAATGCTACCCTTCTTTTCTCACCACCTGAAATTTTAGTAACATCAGCATCTTTTGCTGGACAGCGCAATGCTTGCATAGCAATCTCTATTTCTCTTTCTATACTCCAACCATCAACCGCATCGATTTTTTCTTGCAAATCTGCTTGTTTTGCTAATAACTCATTCATTTGTTCATCAGTCATTTCTTCTGCAAATTTACTGCTTACTTCATTAAATTCATCTAGTAAAGCTTTCTTTTCTTTTAAACCATCCATAATGTTTTCAAAAACGTTTTTATTAGGATCTAAATGAGGTTCTTGTGGAAGATAACCAACTTTAACACCATCAGCAATAAAAGCTTCTCCCTCAAATTCTTTATCAAGGCCAGCCATAATTTTCATTAAAGTTGACTTACCTGCACCATTATGACCAATAATACCAATTTTTGCTCCTGGTAAAAAAGATAACCAAGTTTCCTTTAAAATTTCCTTTCCATTAATAGACTTACTTAAGCCTTTCATTACATATACATATTGATATGACATATTTTTATTTCCTATTTTATAAAATTTTCAGCCCTGACTTAGACCAATCTGCATTAAATTTCTGTAGCCCTTTACTTGTTAAATCATGGCTAACTAATTCTGACATAATATTTCCTGGCATAGTAGCAATATCAGCACCACAAACAGCTGCTTCTACAACATGTTCAGGATTTCTAATTGATGCCGCTAAAATTTTTGTCTTCAAATTATAATTATCATATATAGTACGAATATCTGCAACCAACCCTATACCATCCTCACCAATATCTTCTAACCTTCCAATAAATGGAGAAATAAATTCTGCACCCGCTTTAGCAGCAAGCAACGCCTGATTTGCTGAAAAACATAAAGTCATATTTACTTTGATTCCTTTATTAGCAAAATATTTACATGCCCGAATACCGTCCCAAGTCATAGGTATTTTTACAGCTATATTATCAGCTATTTTAGTCAGCTCATCACCTTCCTTTACCATATATTCAAAATCATTTGCAGCAACCTCAACACTAACACTACCTTCAACGATTTTACAAATCTCGGCAATAATTCCTTTAAAATCAGTTTTTGCCTTAGCTATTAATGAAGGGTTAGTAGTAATACCAGCGATTATACCATAATTATTATATTTCTCTATTTCATGTATATCAATACTGTCTAAAAAAAATTGCATATTTCTAACCTAATTTTGTTAATATTAAATCTAATTCTTCTAAATTAGAATAATGAAAAGAGATTTTACCACCATTCCAAGAATTTTCAACAACTACTTTTATACCATATTTTTCACTAAGCGTTTGGCCTAGCATTACCATATCACCATCTAATACCTTACTCTTTTGTTCTTTACTATCACCAGACTGTTGATTCTTATTAGATAATTTCCTAGTTAATTCCTCTGTTTGACGAACATTTAAGTCATTCGCTACTATCTTTTCTGCTAACATTGTAGCATCTTCTAACCCAACCAAACATCTAACATGACCCATTGTTAGCTGTTTATTATTAACCATATCTTTTACCGCATTTGGTAACTGATTTAACCTTAATAAGTTAGCAACATGGCTACTACTTTTACCTAAGGCTCCAGCTATCTCATCTCGAGTATAACCATATTCTGCAATTAATTTTTGAAACCCTTCAGCTTCCTCAATTGCAGTAAGATCTTGACGTTGAATATTCTCAATTAAAGCAATTTCTAAAACTTCCTTATCACTTAATTCTTTTATTATCACTGAAATTTCTTGCAATCCAGCAGTTATACAAGCTCTATATCTTCTTTCTCCAGCAATAATCTTATATTTCCCATTCTTTTGTTTATTAACTATAATAGGTTGCACTAATCCTTTACTAGTTATCGAATCAGCTAATTCTTGTATCTTAGCTTCATCAAATTTTTTCCTAGGCTGCAAGCTATTAATTTCTATTTCTTCAATTTTTAAAGTATTTTTTGTTCCTTGAGATTCTAATGGCACCATTTCTTCTTTCAGTAAAGAGGACAAACCTCTACCGAGAACCTGAGTTTTCATACTAACACCTCTTCAATTTTATTAGTTTCTTTGGCAATTATTTCTTTAGCTAAATTTATATATGCTTGCGATCCTGAGCATTTATAATCATAAATTATTGCAGCCTTACCATGCGATGGTGCTTCAGATAGCCGTATATTCCTTGGTATAGTAGTTCTATAAACTAACTTACCCAAACATGCTCTAACATCTTGTTCCACTTGATCTGTAAGGCGATTCCTTTTATCATACATAGTAAACAAAATCCCACCGATTCTAATGTCAGGATTTAATCTCTTTTCTACAAGCTCAATTGTTTTAAGCAAATGGCTTAAGCCCTCTAAAGAATAAAAATCACACAACATAGGTATAATTACTTCTTTACAACAAACAAGAGCATTTACTGTTAATAAATTTAATGCAGGTGGACAATCAATAACTATAAAATCATAATCTTCATCTATATCTTTTAAAGCTATTTTTAATATTTTCTCATTATCCTTAACCTCAGCAAGTTCAAACTCTATACCAGCTAAATTTGTATTAGTGGTAATAATACTCAAATTAGGTATTTCAGTTTCCATAATAGTTTCAGCTATTTTATTTAAACCACTTAAAACATGATATATAGTCTTTTTTCTATCACTTTGCTTAATACCTAAGCCACTACTACTATTCCCTTGAGAATCTATATCAATCAATAAAACTTTTTTATTCATCACAGCAAGAATAGTTGCAAGATTCACTGCAGTCGTCGTTTTACCCACTCCCCCCTTTTGATTTACAATTGATATAATTCTAGCAGCCATTAACATTATTAATTTCAAGAATTTTCCCACCTTTAGAGGTAATGCTATCATATAGCACATAATTAAACAACCATTGTTTTTTAGCAATTGCAATTTCTTTATAATAACTTTCGCCTTTAAGTAATAAATATTTATCTTTTATTTTAATATTCTTAGTATATTCAAATATTTTACTTAAATCAGCAAATGCCCTTGCCACAACCATATCACACGACAAAGTTGCTTTTTGTTGAACTGGCTCGTTGATGATATTAACATTATTATCAGAAATCTTAGCTGCCTGACATAAAAAAGCAGCTTTTCTAGTGTCAGACTCTACCAAAGTCACATTCTTTACCCCTGCTATAGATAATACTATACCTGGTAACCCTGCTCCAGAAGCAACATCAATAACATGTATGCTTTTGTCCTTAATAAATTTCAAAAGTTGTAAAGAATCTAAAATATGCCGTTGCCAAAACTTGTCCTCAGTAGTTTTAGAAATTAAATTAATTGCTTTGTTCCACTTTAATACTAATTTTTGATATTCATGCAACTTATTTCTCATTTCACGTGAAATATCACTCACTTCTTCAAATTTAGTTTTTATATAAATTATTATCGCTGTGATTGCACTTGGAGTAACTCCAGGTATTCGTCTAGCTGCACCAATTGTTGAAGGCTTGTGATGTAATAATTTTTCTTTAGTTTCTAAGGAAAGGCTCAGAATTTTTGTATAGTCAATATTTTCAGGAATTTTTTGTTGCTCTTCTTCTTTAAATAATTTTATGTCTGAGTTTTGCCGCTTTATATATGAAGAATATTTAGATTCAATTGCTAAATAGTTTAAGATTTTTGTATCTATATTATTTAATTCTACAAATAAATTCTTAGTAACATCAATACCAAAATTTGGCAGCCCTATTAATTCATAAGCTGTCTTCCTGGAACCATCTTGTGATATGTTTACGCCTTTTTTAACAATCTGACTAGCTGAAATATTAAGAGAAACTAGCTCCTCTTTAGTAGTATTTATTTGATCAATTTTATCTAAGAATTTTTGTTTACGCTCTGCAGAAATGATATTGAGCTTAATTGCCAGTGGTGTTAGCCTTATGTCAGCATTATCAGCTCTTACCGTTAATCTATATTCAGATCTTGAGGTAAACATTCTATAAGGTTCCGATGTCCCAAATGTTATTAAGTCATCTATCATTACTCCTATATAGGCATCTGATCTAGTAAGAATCAACTCCTCCTTATTTTGGAAAGCTAGCCCTGCATTGACTCCAGCAATAATACCTTGAGCTGCTGCTTCTTCGTAACCAGTTGTTCCATTTATTTGTCCTGCAAAATATAATCCGTTTATTTTTTTTGTTTCAAGAGTATTTTTCAATTCCCGTGGATCAACATAATCATATTCTATAGCATATCCAGGTCTTATAACTGAAACTCTCTCTAATCCTGGTATTGTTTTTAAAAATTTTTCTTGTATTTCTTCAGGTAATGAAGTTGATATACCATTAGGATATATAGTATTATCTTCTAATCCTTCTGGTTCAAGGAAAACTTGATGGTGGGGTTTGTCACTAAATTTAACTATTTTATCTTCAATAGATGGACAATATCTAGGCCCCACTCCTTCTATTTGTCCTGAATACATTGCAGAAGACTCAAGATTTGCTTTGATGATCTCATGTGTTTTAGAATTAGTTCGAGTAATATAGCAACTAATCTGTGGTATAGTAACTTTTTTGGTCATTTCAGAAAAAGGACGAGGTACAGTATCTCCTGGCTGCTTTTCTATTTTACTATAATCAATCGTTCTTGCATCAATTCTAGGTGGGGTACCTGTTTTTAATCTACCAACAGCAAAACCAATTTTTTTTAAGGTATGTGATAATCCATAAGAAGGCGGTTCATCAATCCTGCCAGCTGGAGTTGTTGTTTTTCCCAAATGAATAAGACCAGATAAAAAAGTTCCAGTAGTTAAAATTACCTTATTACATGAAATTTTATTATTTTTTTTTGTTAAAACAGCCTGTACTTTATTACTTGCTATAATTATGTCTTCAACAGAATCATATAATATAGATAAATTCTTATAATTAGTTATTTCCTCAAACATTGCTTTACGGTACAAAGCTCTATCTGCTTGAGCTCTTGGCCCCCAAACTGCTGGACCTTTACTTTCATTAAGCATTTTATAATGGATACCAGCTTTATCTATGATTCTTGCCATGAGACCATCTAAAGCATCTATTTCTTTAACTAATATCCCTTTTGCAACACCACCAATCGCAGGGTTACAAGACATTTCTCCAAGATTATCTGGTTTTATAGTAATAAGTAAAGTTTTTGCTCCTGTTCTTGCACTAGCCGCAGCTGCTTCACAACCTGCATGACCACCTCCAATTACTATTACATCAAAATTCACTACTCTATTATTTCATTTTTTGCAAAGAAGAAATCTACTTCCCTTGCTGCACTGTCGGCACTATCAGAACCATGAACACTGTTTTTTTCTATATCAATTGCAAAATCACGTCTAATAGTTCCTTCCTTGGCTTCTTCAGGATTAGTTGCTCCCATAATTTCCCTATTTTTTGCAATAGCATTCTCCCCTCTTAAAACCATTATCACTACAGAGTTTGAACTCATATAACTTACCAAATCGGGATAAAATGGTCTTTCTTTATGTTCTGCATAAAATTCTTCTGCTTCATCAATTGACAAAACCTTCATTTTTTGAGCAACGACTTTAAGCCCACCACTTTCTAAATACGAGATTATTTTACCAATCATATTTCTTTCAGTTGCATCAGGTTTTATTATTGATAATGTTTGTTCTATAGCCATATTTTATTATTCATTTGATTAAAATTAATTATAACTTATAGCGATTTATTGGCTATTTAGCAAGAGTTTTGTTATATTAAACGCATAGAAATAAATCACTTTTCACTTAAAACGTACTAATTTAGTTGACTAAAGAGATAAATATGTTATATGTTTATAGCTCTATTGGGACGTAGCTCAGTTGGTAGAGCAACGGTTTTTGGTATCGTAGGTCGGTGGTTCGAGTCCACCCGTCCCAGCCAAATACAAAGGGGTACGTTCTTGACACATTAATTTCTAACCTATAAGCAGCAAATCATTGTCACAAATAGAACGTTGTTTTATGTTTTAACTATTTTAGCAAGAATGATCAAGCGTAAAACCTGAAAATGCTATATTCTTAAAAACGTAAACAGGTAGATATATAAGACTGTTAACAGTCCCTTAGAAATAACGGTTATTATGAATTACAAAGAACGGATGGGCAGGGTTATCAATTTTATAGGGAAACACCTTGATGAGGAGCTTGATCTCGATGAACTTTGTAAAGTAGCTTGTTTTTCAAAATACCATTTTCATCGCCTTTTTACAGCACATAGTGGGATATCCTTGATGGGCTATATCAAATGGTTAAGGCTCAAACGAGCAGCTCACCAATTGATGGCGCATAAAGAGGATACGATTATTAACATAGCTTTAGATGCAGGTTTTGAATCTCATGAGGCATTTAGCAGAGCTTTTAAACAAATATGCGGCCAGTCCCCAAGTATTTTCAGAAGCAATGCAAATTGGGATGTATGGGAAAAGCCTCCATATTCTATTAGCAATATTAAAGGTAAAAAAATTATGACAATAACAATCAAAGATCTGCCGTCAAGAAGATTGGCATTTATGGAGCACCATGGCTCCCCGTTGAAATTATCAAACACTTTGGACAAATTAATATCATGGGCAAAGTTGCAACCAATTGATTTAAAACCCAAACCAGGGGAAGCTTTTGGTTTCGGATACCACGATCCACGAGAGACGCCAGCTGAAGAGTTCCGTTTTGATTTAGCACTTACTATTCCAGAAAATTTTAAACTGAATGAACAAGTAATAGAAAAGGTGCTGCCAGCTGGTAGGTATGCCATCACCACCCATAAGGGATCACGTGATAATATTGGTGATACTATTTATAGTTTGTATCGTGATTGGCTTCCAGAATCTGGAGAGGAAATTGGTGACTTACCCTGTATATTCTGTTATTACAATTTTGATCACGAAGTAGCTGAAACAGAGCTTCTAACTGAGATTTGGGTGCTACTTAAGTAAGAGAGTAAAACTTATGTTCTTAAAATTATTTCTTGTACTTATAGTAAGTACAAATGTTGCATTTGCTGACGTAAATATTAAAACATTAGTACAAAATGATCCTAAAGTAAAGCGTGTTGTAGGTTCTATTACTAGCTATGTACCGTTGACAGGTGGTCTCTCGGGAGAAGAGGTTTATCTCTTAGATAATAAATTTGTGCTAAAAAGGTTCAAGGTCTATAATCCTGCGACAATAAGCATACAACAAAAGGCTGCAAAGCAAGGCATAGCCCCTAAAATATTATATGCAAATTCTAAGCAACGTTTTGTAATAATGGAATTTGTCGTAGGTTCTTCTTTGCCAAGAGATCATCAAACCATAGAAAAACTTGTACAATTTGTAAAAACCCTCCATCAAATTAAGCCAACAAAAAATATGCCTGACAAGGATCCATTTAATTATTTGGCAAGTATTGTAGCATCACTTAAAAGAGATAATTTTTCTGAAGAATTGCTGAATAAATTTACTGCAGTTTTGAATCTAGAGAGGAATCATAACTCTGATATGGTCGTATCTCACAACGACCTTAATCCGAATAATATATTGTTTATAAAAGGTAAAGTTAATACTGTAGACTGGGATTCTGCAGGGCTGGCTGATCCATATTATGACCTTGGTACCTTAGCCCTTTGGTATATGAATATACCAGAGGTACAATCAAAATTGCTTGAGGGATATTAAGAACGTATACCTACAC
>JABSSF010000049.1 GCA_013214485.1 Rickettsiaceae bacterium
TTTCTTAAATGTGCCATTACATCAGATCATAGCACTATACTTTTAAATATTAAAGTTATTTTTGCTAGTTTCCTTACTTATACCATTTGAAAGTGTGATGGCTTGCTTATTATTTAAATAATTCTTCTCAAGGCTTAACGTTTCTATGGTTTGATTTTTTTCCATTGCTGTAGCAATCGGCTTTATGTCTTCTATTAAATTATTATCAAGATCCAAACTTTTTATTGATGTTTTATTTAGTCCTTTTGCAATTGGTTTTACATCCTTTATGTAATTTTTTGAAAGATCTACATTTTCTATAGAATGTTTATTTATTACATTTTCAAGTGGTTTTATATTTTCTAACTTATTGTTTGAAAAATCTATATTTTTAATATTGTAACAATCTTTTAATTTATCGCTAAGCATTTCCAATTTTTTATCGTTAAGATTTGTCCCTGATAAATTAATATTTTCTATGAGTTCCCCTTTGTTTTTAATAAACTCACATATTGTTTCTATGTTATCATAAGTTAATTTCTCGTTCTCAAAATTCAGATCAATGCCTTCTGGTCCACTTCCATCAGAACCTAAGCTATTTTCTGATACTAAATCTAATATATTTAGCTGATCTTCCAATTCGTCATTATCCATACCACTCCCCTAGTTAATGCATTAATTATTTATTAGTACAAGTGTAACAAATATTTGATATATTTGTCAATTATTAGTAGCATTTATATCACATTTAGTAATTTATTAAGAGAATTAAATTGAATTAGTTATTAAATTCAATTCAGCTAAGCTATGATTTTACTTCAAGAGATAATGTTCAGATAAATAAACAGTAGTGCTGGGGTATATTTTATGGCTAAAAATGATGATAAATCTCCATGGCAAGTTTATAATGAAACTTATAGCTCTGGAAAAAGCAATAGTAATCAACAAACTACTGAATTAGTTATTGAAGATAATCAAATAACTGATGTGGAAAGTTTATATTTATTAGCAGTTAGTTATAAAAATATTGATGTTAAAAAAGCTCATGAAATTTTCTGGTACTGTCTTATTTTAGGCAAAACAGAAGCTGCTTACGATTTATTTGAATATTTTAATGCAATGAATAATTTTCTTGATATTAATCAGAGTTTAGTTCAAAGTAAAGAAATTGCCAGTATATTATATTCTATAGCAAAAAGTACTAATGATCCACGTACCGAATTTGGATCAAGAGATACTCCATCATTTATAACTAAATATTCTGAAGTCAAAACACTTCATAGTAGTATTATGTCTGCTAAAAAAAATATTTCATTAGCAGAAACTAATAAAGAGCAGTTAATCGAGCGATTAAATTGCCTTAATAACTTATTAGAGATACCAATTCTAAGTTATATACGACATAACCAACCTATTATAGACGAAGATTCAGAATCTGAACTTAGTGGCAATTGTGATAAGTGTTATGATTGTATAATTTTATAGAAATAGAGTTAAGTAGAAAAACCATCATCGTGAGTCACCAGCGGTGACGTGACGATCCAGATTTGATTATATTACATATTTTTTTGCGTGTGTCACTTAAGTATTACCAAGCATTTCTAATAATTTGTGGTAATTTATAAGGTCTGATAATTACCAGATCAAAACGAAGATCATAATTTGCATATTGAGGTTTTTTGCTGACAAATAATTCTGCAGTTCTATGAATTCTTTGTTGCTGATTACTAGTGATAATATCTGAATCAATCTGCAGACGCCTGGCTTTTACTTCAATAAAAACTAATGTGCTGCCTCGACTAACAATTAAATCAATTTCACCAACATAAGTTTTATATCGATGATGTAATATTTTATAAAATTGTATCTTATATAATAGTAAAACGATATATTCTGCAACTAATCCAAAGTTGAATTTTTTCTTGAAGAATTTCATAATCCTTTGTTTATGATTTGCGTTTGATATTCTTTTCTAATAATTCTCTAATTAAACTACGTTTACAATAAGTAATTAATAAGAATAAACTTGTAACTATTATAATATAAAAGGCTGGAGAATAATAAAGGTTAGTTTTAAGTACTAACCAACGTGAAATAAGTGCCGATGTTCCGCCAAATAATGCTATACCAAAATTATAACTAAAAGCTACGCCTGAAAATCTTTGTTCTGGGGTGAACAAAGAAATAATAAACACGTAGGCAGTACCTGAAATAAAGCCAGCTAACATTGATAAAATGGTTACTGCTAATATTTGTTGTAACATGTTGGTACAATCCATTAAATATAATACTGGTAATGATAATAGTATAATTGCTATTGAGGCATAAGTTATCATTTTTAATCTACCAATGCGATCAGCTAAATATCCAGAAATTGGCATAGTGATAATTAAAATAACTAAGGAATACGAAACAAGATAGAGTGCTGTAGTATCACTAAAATGTAAAACTTCACAATAATACACCTTAAAATATGACTTCACTAAATAGACTATGCTACTTGCAGCCCCACCTAAGGCTGCAGTAATTAACATTGATTGCCAGGCTGTTTTTACTACATGGATAAATGGAGCTTTTAAAGTTTTTTTCTTTTCAGCTAGGATTTTAAAAATTGGAGTTTCAGACACTCTAAGACGGAAATAAAAACCTATAATGCCGATAATCCCACCGAGTATAAATGCAAATCTCCATTGGAAATCTAATACAGGGAAAAAATGATATAAAATAATCCCAATAAAAGAAGCAACCAATGAACCAGTAATTCCAGCACTATGAACTAAGGCAGCGGTAAATCCAGGACGAAAATTTTGCGTATGTTCAAGTAAAAATATTGCAGCTCCAGCTCCTTCACCACTAATACATAATCCTTGAATTAATCGCATGATAACTAAAATTATTGGAGCATAAAAACCAATAACTTCATAGCTTGGGATAAAACCAATAGTAAAAGTTGCAAGTGTCATGCTGAGCATAGAAATTATTAAAGCAACTCTGCGACCAAAGCGATCACCTATTGAACCAAAAATAATCCCACCAACTGGCCGGGTAATAAAACCTATAGCAAAAACTACTAAAGTAGATAATGTTTGAATAATTTCATCTTCTGCAGAAAAAAAGGTTCTACCAATTTCTGTAGCAAAAGTGGCATATACGGTAAAATCATAATACTCTAAAATATTGCCAGATATGGCTGATAGGAAAATAGATCTGCGTTTACTCATTAAATATTATTACAAATTTACTGTTTTTTTACAATCCAGATTATAGAGGTAACCCAGATAAATTCAAGAATTAAGTATCAAAATCAAAATTAGTATCTAAATAAGGTTCTCTGGAAAAGCTATATTGCCACCAAAATTTTTTATTAGCGATAAAACCATTTTCTTCCATCACTTTACGAAGCTTTTGTCTGTTACGCTTTGCTTGTTTAGATATTAAAGGGCAGTCATGCTGAGATATAGGATCAAATAAATCATAGCTAGAGCCCATATCTACGGTATTATCATCGAGATATAATATTGTAACATTATTTTGGTAATCGCGTTTTTTCTTGATGCAAGGATTTTTTAGTGTTTTATCCAGAGCAATAATAGTAACATCTACTGTACTTCCTCTTGAATGATGTTTTTTTTCTTTAATATAATTTTGTGTAATTAATTCTGATTTAGTTAGATTAGGATAATACTCATCTTTTTCCCCCTCATCTAAACTGCGAGACCATTTTTCTAAGTCATGATAAGATTTTAAAGGAATATAAGCATTATATAATACTAAAGAGTAACCTTGCATCACTAGATCAGCTTGTGCAGCACTTAGCGCTTTTGCCGCAGCTTTAGTTAAAAAAGGTCGTGATTTACTATATCCTTTCATAGATCTACCGAGAATATTTTCTGTACTACGATATCTGATATTAATAATTATTGATGGATCTGTTTGCGTAATATAAGAAAACTTCTCAGCAAAGTAATCGTCTAACCCAGCATATGAGTTATTGTAGCTGGCTAAAAATAAAATTAAAATTAGATAATTTTTTTTACTTATTTTGCTTAAGAAATGGTACATAGTAAATTATATTATTCTTTTTTGTATACTAAGTACATTAATATAAAAATCATAAATAAATACAGCTATATATTGCTTTTAGTAAAAATTCTTGTATTATTTGTGTATTTTATACAATTTTAATTATTTTCAATTTTATTTTCAATTTTTATAGGATAAATTTATGGTAGATCAAACAGTGTTTATTGGCAAAGAAGCTCCAGATTTCACTTCAAAAGCAATTATGCCAGATGGTAGAATAGAGGAAAGTTTTAATCTAAAACAATATTTAGGTGGGAAAAAGGGTATAGTATTTTTTTACCCATTAAATTTTACTTTTGTTTGTCCAACGGAGATCATTGCTTTTAATAATAGAATAGGTGAATTTACTTCACGCGATACTAAAATAGTAGCTGTAAGTGTTGATTCTCATTTCTCTCATTTAGCCTGGAAAAATATCCCAACTAATAAAGGAGGTATTGGAAATATCCAGTTTCCTCTAGTATCTGATTTAAATAAAGCAATTTCAACTGCATATAATGTTTTAAATGAAGATAGCATATCGCTACGTGGAACTTTTTTAGTTGATAAAGATTTTATGATTAGACATTTTGTTGTGAATGATCTACCACTAGGTCGTAATGTTGATGAAACTTTGCGCATGATAGATGCTTTAGACTATCATAATACGCACGGTGAGGTTTGTCCTGCTGGTTGGCAAAAAGAACAAGAAGGAATGAATCCAACGCAGCAAGGAGTTACTGATTATCTTATTTCTAATGCAGAAAAACTTTAGAAAACTAAGCTTACGGTATCTTGTAGGGAGGCGTTAAAATTTATAATGGTTATTGATTACAGCCAAGAAACAATTAATATATTACGTTTAATTAGAAGCCAGAATGTTGGCTCAAAAACTTTTATTAATATTATTAATTTTTTTGGCAGTAGTGAAACGGCTTTAAATAATATTGCTGAATTTTCTCTCAAAGGTGGTCGGAAGAAACCAATAAAATTATATTCTGAAGAAGAGGCGCTAAAAGAGTTAGAAAATCTTGAAAAACATAATGCTAAATTAGTTACTTATACAGATCCAAAATATTCTAGATTACTTTTAGAAATAGCTGATTTTCCTCCAATATTAACTTATAAAGGAAATATTGAATTATTAAATCATCAGAGAATCATTGCTGTTGTTGGCGCACGTAACTGTTCAGTTAATGGGAAATTATTTGCTAGCAAATTAAGTAAAGATTTAGTAGCGGCAAATTATGCTACTGTTTCTGGTTTAGCAAGAGGTATTGATACTGCTGTTCATACAGCAAGTATTGGTAATACTATTGCAGTAATTGCTGGTGGTATTGACCATATTTACCCACCTGAGAATAAAAAATTATTTGAAACGATCAGTAAGGAAGGTTTAATAATTGCTGAATTACCTATTGGTAGCAAGCCACTTAGCACCCATTTTCCTCAAAGAAATAGGATTATTGCTGGATTATCATTAGCTACAGCTGTTATTGAAGCTGGATTAAAGTCAGGTTCGCTAATTACTGCCAATATGGCTTTAGAACAAAATCGTGATTTATTTGCAGTTCCTGGTTTTCCTTTATATCCTAGGTGCCTGGGGACTAATAAGTTAATTAAAGACGGAGCATATTTGCTTGAATCAAGCAGTGATATTATTTCTAACATTACATCTTATGGAAAATTGCAAAAAACACTTGAAGAATCGAAAGAGTATGATAATAATTCTAGTTTTCAGGAAAATAATAAAGTTTTAGATATTAGTGATATTGATAGAAAAAAAGTTATAAATTTACTTTCAGCTAGTCCAATAGCAATTGAAACCTTAATAGTAGAGGCAGAATTACCTGTAAATATTATATATGCTATTTGTTTAGAACTTGAACTTGCTGGAAGAATAACTAAATATCCTGGAAATAGAATTGCTTTAATATATTAAATTTAAATATGAAACTAGTCATTGTAGAATCGCCAGCAAAGGCAAAAACGATAAATAAATATCTTGGTAAAGAGTTTAAAGTTATAGCATCATTTGGACACATTAGAGATTTACCGTCAAAAAACGGCTCAGTGCTTCCAGATGAAGACTTTACTATGAAATATGAAATTTCAGAAAAGTCGAAAAAATATATCGATGAAATTACTAAATATGCTAAACAAGCAGAAGAAATTTACCTTGCAACTGATCCTGATCGTGAAGGAGAATCAATCTCTTGGCATGTGATAGAAATGTTGAAAGAGAAAAAGATCGTAGAAAATAACGATATTTTTAAAAGAGTAGCGTTTAATGAAATTACTAAAAAAGCAGTGCTGTATGCTGTTGCTCATCCTAGGAAAGTAGATGATAATTTAGTCAATGCCCAGCAAGCAAGAAGAGCTTTAGATTATTTAGTTGGCTTTACATTATCTCCAGTATTATGGCGTAAATTACCAGGATGTAGGTCAGCAGGCAGAGTACAATCTGTAGCTCTTAGATTAATTAGTGAGCGTGAGGATGAAATTGAAAGATTTGTTACTCAAGAATATTGGGATATTATTTTAAACTTAGCCAATAAAAAAGGCGATAAATTTAATGCTAAATTAACTCACATTAATAAAGAAAAGCTTGATAAATTTGCAATAAAAACTGAAGCTGTAGCGCAAGAGATAGTAAGTAAATTAAACTCTCAAAAATTTAATATTGCCTCAATTGAGAAGAAGCAACAAAAGCGTAATCCACCGCCACCGTTTATCACTTCATCCTTGCAGCAAGAAGCTTCAAGAAAATTAGGTTTTAGCGCTAAAAAGACTATGCAGGTTGCGCAAAAATTATATGAAGGAATTAGCATTGATGGCGAGGTTGTTGGTTTAATTACTTATATGAGAACCGATGGGGTTACCTTATCTGGTGATGCGGTAGCTGATATTAGAGCTTTGATTGATAAGAAATTTGGTAAAAATTATTTACCAAAAGCAGCAAGGATGTATAAATCTAAGTCTAAAAATGCTCAAGAAGCACATGAAGCAATCAGGCCAACTAATATTAAATTTATCCCTGATAATATTAAATCTAACTTAGATAGAGATCAATTAAAGTTGTATGACCTAATCTGGAAAAGAACAATGGCTTGCCAAATGGAAAATGTTGTTATTGATATGGTAGTAGCTAATTTAGACAGTAAGAATCAGGAATTTTCAGCTAAAGCTAATGGTTCAACGATTGCCTTTGATGGTTTTTATAAGATTTATCGAGAAGGTGCTGATGATAGTGAAGAAGAAAAAAATAAATTATTACCTCCACTTACTGAAGGCGAAGAAGTAAAAACACAGAAAATTATTCCTGAGCAACATTTTACCCAGCCTCCACCACGATATTCTGAAGCAAGTTTAGTTAAAAAGCTAGAAGAATTAGGTATTGGTCGGCCATCTACATATGCTTCAATTTTGTCAGTATTACAAGATCGAAAATATGCAACAATAGAGAAAAAGCGATTCTACCCTAGTGAACTTGGTAGGTTACTTACGGTATTTTTAGTCAAGTATTTTACTAGATATGTTGAATATGGTTTTACAGCTGACATGGAAACTGACCTCGATAAAATAGCTGAAGGTGATATTCCATGGAAAAAGTTATTAGCTGATTTTTGGCAAGGGTTTAATAAAGAAATATCGACTGTTAGTGAATATAAAACAGGTGATGTCATTGCCTATGTCCAGGAAGCTTTGGAATTTCATTTATTTCGTAAAAAAGATAGCCAGGAGTATAAGGAAAATAAAAAATGTGGTTCTTGTAGTGATGGTAAGCTGAGTTTAAAATTAGGTAAATATGGGGCGTTTTTAGCTTGTAGCAATTATCCTGATTGCGAGTTTAGAAAACAAATTGTTAAAAATGATAGTAGTAATAATGATGAAGCAAGTAGTGATATTCCTGCCAATAAAGAATTAGGTTATGATGAAAATGGTGAAGTAGTATATTTGAAGAAAGGCCCTTATGGATTTTACATTCAACGTGGCGAGTCAAAAACTAAAGGTGAAAAACCACAGCGTTCTCCACTGCCATCTACTATTAAACCTGATGATTTAGACATAAAGACAGCATTAAATTTACTAAAATTACCAATGATTATCGGCACAGCTCCAGAAAGTGAGGAAGAAATAGCTGTAGGTATCGGTAAATTTGGCCCTTATGTAAGGGAAGGAAAGAAATTTACTTCAATACCTAAAAGTATTAATATATTTGATGTTGATTTGGTTAAAGCTATAGAAATTATTGAGGCGAAGAAAAAGAAGAAATCCTAAGCTAAGCTAGTTTAGGTTGAAGAATTGCTTAAGTTTACTTAAGTTCAGAAAAATATATTGACTTCAACTCATAACCTTATATACTAGGTGGCAGAAAAATATTTATTAAATAGGGAATTTTATAATTATGTTTGCAGTTGTTAAGACAGGCGGGAAGCAATATAAAGTTGCTAAAGATAGTGTGATCGAAGTAGAAAAAATCGAAGGAACACCTGGTAGTAAAGTTGAATTAGATCAAGTATTAATGCTTGGAGAATCTTCAAAAGCTTCTTTGATAGGAACACCTATTGTTAAGGGAGCTAAAGTTACTGCTGAGATTACTAGTCAATTTAAAGGAGAAAAGGTTATAGTTTTCAAGAAGAAAAGAAGACATAATTATCGTCGCAAACATGGGTGTAGAAAACATATAACCGAATTGAAAATTTTAGATATTATTAAGAAGTAATAAGAAGCGAGGCGAGATAGTATGGCAACAAAAAAAGCTGGTGGTAGTTCCAAGAATGGTAGAGATTCCGCTGGGCGGAGGCTCGGGACAAAAAAATCTGATGGGCAAAAAGTATTAGCTGGTAATATTATTGTCAGGCAGAGAGGTACAAAAATTTATCCAGGCAGAAATGTCGGGATGGGTCGTGATCACACTTTATTTTCTTTGATAGAAGGTAAAGTACAATTTATTTCCAAAAGAAAGCATAAATTAGTCAACGTGGTATAAGGATAGTAATTCCTTATGGTATCAGATATTCGTCATCCAGAGCAGGCTTTAGCCTGCGTGGGATCCAGGTTTGATTTAATCACATATTTTTCCACTGGATTACCACGCCAACTAAAGATTGGCTGGTAATGACGAGTAGTGGTTTTTAAAAGCTCTTGGCTCGTCATCCTGAGCCGATTTTATATCGGCGTGAGGATCTAGATTTGATATTATTACATATTTTTCTACATAGAATTTAATTACTCTACAAATTACGCTATACAAAATTTAATCTTGATATATACTCTGAAATAAAGAAAAAACTAAATTAGTTATATGATAGAAAACATATTTTATGATATAGGTAATGTATTATTAAAATTTAATCCCAACTTACCTCTTGAGCTTTCTGTAACTCCCATTGATGCTAATATTCTTTTGATGGAACAGCTTAGTACTAAATATAAAATATTTGCTGTAACAGATGCTACTAGGGAATTAATTGATTTTGAAATTAAGAATTTTGATTTTTTTAATAGTTTTCAAGAAGTAATAACCTCAGAAGAAAGTCGCTTTGCCAAAAATGATCCTGGAATATATCGTTTTATAGTTACTAAATTTAATTTTGCTCCTGAAAAATGCCTATTTATCGATGATAAAAAAGAAAATATACTAGCTGCAAAAAATATTGGAATTAAAACTATTCATTACATAAACTACGATAATCTAATAGAAAATTTAATAAATTACAATATTATAAAATAAGTAAAAAATGACTAAAATTTATTTCATAGCTGGAGCTAGTGGTAGCGGTAAAACAGCTATCAAAACTGATTTACAAAAAATATTAGGTAATTCTTTTAATGTCTATGATTTTGATGATATTGGTGTAGCTGAAAATGCTGATAAAAAATGGCGAGGGCAAGCTACTGAAAAATGGTTACAAAAATTATTGCAGGAGAATAAAAATGCCTGCTTGCTCGGACAAATGGTTTTAGGTGAAATATTAGCTTGCCCTTCAGCTAAGCATCTAGATAAAGTTAATTTCTGCCTCTTGGATGTTAGTAGCCTAGAACGTATAAATAGACTTCAGCAATCTAAGCACCATGCAAAACCAAATCAAAATATGCTTAATTGGTCTAGTTGGCTAAAAATACATACTAAAAACCCAAGTTGGGAACAACATGTTATAAAAGATGATTGCTGGAATGAATTAGACTTTAGTAATTGGGATAGCCAAAAAAACTGGAATTTGCTAGCAAATGTGAAATTACTCGATACAACAACATTTAATATATCTCAAGTCGCAGAATTAGTAGCTGATTGGGTCAATAACCCTAACGCAAAAAATACAATTATTTTTCTTAATGGTACTTCAAGTAGTGGTAAAACTTCGATAACTAAAAAACTACAAGAAAAATTAGCATCACCATATATGCATGTTGGTATTGATAAAATGGTCAGCATGATACCTGAAAAAATGAATGATATCTATGGCGATTTAAAAGAAAGAGAAGGATTTTATTGGCATAAATCAACAGATAAACAAGGCAACACTCTATATGAAATACAGCTAGGGTCTTATGCTAAAAAAATTTCTGGTACTTATAAAAAATTAGTCGCCTTTTTAGCTAATGAAAACCATAATATAATCGTTGATGAAGTATGTTTGGATAAAGAAGGTTTTCAAAATTGGCAAAATATATTAGCTGATTTTAATACCATTTATGTTAAAGTGCAAGGCTCTTTAGAAACTATCATAAAAAGAGAAAAAGATAGAGGGGATCGCATGATTGGCTCTTCCAGAGCCCAATATCCAATTGTCCATAAATATGCCTCCTATGATTTGGAAATTAATACCGATAATTTGTCTCCAGACGAAGCTGCTGAAAAAATAATAAATTTTATGAATGATAAATAAATAAAATTAACTTCCGCCCCAGGATATGCCGCCATCAACGGTGATCACAGTACCAGTGACATAATGTGAGGCCTTATTTGAAGATAAATATAATATTGCTCCCTCAAGTTCTATTGGCTCTCCTATAAACCCTAGGGGAATTAATTGTTCTATCTCTGTTTTAAATTGCGTATTGTCAATTCTACCTTGGGTTAGCGGCGTTCTATGTAATCCTGGATTAATACAATTAATACGAATATTATGGGGTGCTAATTCACCAACTAAAGCCTTAGTCATTTGCATAACAGCTGCTTTGGAAGCACAATAACCAGTAACTTCTTCCCGTAATTTGTTAGCTCCATTAACACTGCCTATATTAATAATTGATCCAGCAATATTATTTTCTTTCATATGATTAGCTATAGCCTTAGTAACATACCATACTCCCATAACATTAGTTTGTATGATATTAGCAAAATTATCTGCAGCATCTTGATTATCATCAAATATCGGAGTCATTTCTGCAATGCCAGCATTATTAATACAAATATCAATCTTTTCTCCTTTTGATAGCAATTCCTTGAAAGCCCTTTTAACAGATTCATTGTCACCCACATCCATAACTACTGCTACAGCATTACCTAGTTCCTTAGCTAAATCCTCAAGTTTATTTTTACTTCTAGCCGCAACAATTACTCTAGCTCCATATTTAGTCAAACTATGAGCAAATTGTTTACCAAGACCACTAGAAGCTCCAGTAATTAAAGCTGTTTTACCTTTGAAATCATATAAATCCATAGCTGTTATCCTTAAATAATATTGCAAAATGGACTTCATCTTGACATAAAAACCTGTTTCTTACAACCATTTTATATGTTATTATTTTTGTTAAAAAAAATTTAAATATACTGCAATGAATATTACCTTTACTCCACTTAAACAAAAGCATTTTTTATTGCTACTAAAATGGTTAGAAACTCCCCATGTAAAAGTTTACTGGGATAAAAATATCCATTGGACGCTAAGGTTAATTAAAGAAAAATATGGAGATTATGTTAGTGGCTATAAGGTTCTAAAATTAGCTAATAAAACTATTAAAAAACCAATGCATGCATTTATAATTAATCTAGATCAGCAACCTATTGGTTACATTCAGTATTATAATAAGCATGATTTTCCGCCTGAGCAAGGCTATAATGTTAATTTACCAAGTTCATGTGGGGCTATAGATTTTTATATTGGCGAGCTTGAATTTATCAATAAAGGAATTGGCACTCAGTCGCTTATTGATTTCATCAAGCAGCATGTATTGCAAAAATTTGATTATGTATTTGTTGCCCCTGATACTGAAAACATTGCAGCTATTAAAACTTATCAAAAAGTTGGTTTTAACATTTATAAAAAAGTAAATAATGATAAGATTACTTTAATGTTATATGAAAAAGAATTATTATTAAAAATAAAACAGCTTGAGGAATCCCTGTTTAAACCTGAGATTAGGAAGTCTAGGAAGCTTGCAAAAATAACTTTAATATTTAATAGGTTTTATAATGTAATTCCACTCTCCTTTAAATGACTCATT
>JABSSF010000005.1 GCA_013214485.1 Rickettsiaceae bacterium
AAGAGGAAGAGTACCGCTACAGCACCAACATAAATGACGATAAGCATCATGGCAATAAATTCAGTGCCCATTAATACCATCAATCCTGAACCATTACAGAAGGCAAATATTAGCCAAAGTACTGAATGTACTGGATTGCGACTTAGTATTACCATAACACTACTAAATATTATTAATCCTGCAAATATATAAAAAAATAATACCATAATTTACCTATAAGGATAATCTTCTTTTAATTTTAGAGCTAATTCTTTTTCCCAAATTTCGCCATTTTTTAACAATTTTTCTTTATTATAAAGTAATTCTTCATGAGTTTCGGTAGCAAATTCAAAATTCGGCCCTTCAACAATAGCATCCACTGGGCAAGCTTCTTGACACATGCCACAATAAATACATTTTGTCATATCAATATCATAACGAGTAGTACGACGACTTCCATCTTCTCGTTCTTCTGCTTCAATTAAAATTGCTTGCGCTGGGCAAATTGCTTCACATAATTTACAAGCAATACAACGTTCCTCACCATTAGCATAACGACGCAAGGCATGTTCTCCTTTAAATCTAGGGCTAATAGGACTTTTCTCATACGGATATGCTATGGTTACTTTTTTCTTAAATAAATATTTTAAAGTTAAAGCTAAACCATAAATTATTTCATATAATATAAAGGATTTAAAATATTTCAGCATAATTTTTTTATCCTCATCCTGGTAAATTATCAGTAAACATTAAAGCTGAAGACACTAAGACTACCCAAATTAATGTCAGTGGTAAGAATACTTTCCAACCTATGCGCATCAATTGATCGTATCTATATCTTGGTAGGGTTCCTCTAAGCCATAAAAAGACAAATAATAAAAATGATACTTTAAACACAAACCAGATTGCTGGTGGTATAATCTCTAAAAAACTTAGTCCAAATGGTGGTAGGTAACCTCCCATAAAGAAAGTTACAGTAATTGCGCTAACTAAAATCATATTAGCATATTCACCAAGGAAAAATAAAGCAAAAGTCATTGAAGAATATTCAACATTATAGCCAGCAACTAACTCTGCTTCTGCTTCAGGTAAATCAAACGGCAAGCGATTAGTTTCAGCTAAGACTGAGATAAAAAATACTACTGCCATAGGGGCTAATAATAATTGAATCCATACTGGCATTTCTTTTTGATATTCAACAATTTCAGTAAGATTTAGGCTGCCAGTCGCAAGTAATACAGTAACGATTACTAAACCCATTGATACTTCATAAGAGATCATTTGTGCCGAGGAGCGAATTGCACCTAAAAAAGCATATTTAGAATTACTTGCCCAGCCAGCCATAATAATACCGTAAACACCTAGTGAAGATACAGCAAAGATATATAATACTCCTACATTAATATCAGCAATAACAAAATCTGGAGTAATTGGTATCACTGCCCAACCAATTAAACTTAGGATAAAAGTAATCATTGGAGCTAGGATAAAAATAACTTTATTTGCATGTGTTGGAACGATAATTTCTTTAAATAATAATTTGACTGCATCAGCAATTGGTTGTAGTAAACCAAAGTAGCCAACAACATTAGGCCCTTTACGTAATTGGATTAAGCCAATAATTCGACGTTCAGCATAGGTAAGATATGCTACTGTAAGCAATAATGGTACAGTAACAAATAATATTTTCATTACTATAAAAATTATTGGTAACATATATTGGTTAAAAAATTCCATCATATTTTTGTTATACTACCTCTTTTTGCTGAAGGTTGTTTTTCGCTGCTGCACATTTTGCCATTGTAACTGAAGCTCTGCTTATCGGATTAGTCATATAATAATTTAATGGTATTTTATTAATAACATCCGATAGTAATTTACTAGTGTTATTAAATTTAACAAATTTTGTATCGATGATTTGATCCATGTGTTGAAAAAATGTTATTTCTTTTGCCATTAATTCTCGAATTTCTTCTAAATTATTATATCCTTGAAAGCTACTAGTTATTTCTTTGAAAATATTATTAATTATTTGCCAATTTGCTAAAGCTTCTCCAGGAGGGTTTACTGCTCTTCTAGCAAATTGTGGCCTTCCCTCAAGATTGACAAAAGTTGCATCTTCTTCAGTATAAGCGCTAGCTGGTAATATAACATCTGCTCTATTTGCTCCAGCATCTCCATGATGCCCTTGATAAATTATAAAAGAATCATTACCAATTTCATCCATATTAATTTCATCAGCAGCAAGCAAATAAAGAATTTTAATTTTATTCTTAACTGTTTTTTGTAAGATATCATCTATTTCACCTGCAACATCTTTAGTATGAAAACCAACATCTAAAGCACCTACCATTGATGCATGATTATGTAAAATATTGAACCCATTCCATTTAGTAGTAACAATTTTATATTTTGCAACAATCTGATGAATTAATGACAATATTGCAGCACCATCTTGTCTAGCTAGTACTGCATCACCGACAATAATCATTGGGTTTTTTGCTTTAGCTAATTTCTTAGCAAATTTATGTTTCCCGCTAATTATTTCTTCAAAGATTTTAACATCATTACCTAGTTCTTCAACATCATATGTTTGATCATCATTCTCACCTATCCTACTAACTTTTAAATTACCTAAGCGTACCATTTTACCAATTCTAGCATTAAGTACAGGAGATATACCCCTTGGATTTGCGCCAATTAATAAACATAAATCAGCCTCTTCAATACCTGCAATAGTTGTATTAAACAGGTAATTACTACGGCTAGAATTATCTATTTTATAACCATATTGATTAGCTGACATATTAGTAGAGCCTAGATTTTTCAATAGTTGCTTGAGAATGAACATTGCCTCACAATTAGCTGTAGCCCCAGCTATTGCTGCAATTTCAGTTCCCTTAACTGATTTTATTTGTTTGACAATTAATCTCATAGCTTCATTCCAGCTAACTGGAACATGCTTGCCATCTTTTTTGATGTAACAACGATCAAGACGCTGCATTTTCAAACCATCATATGAAAATCTAGCCTTATCAGCTAGCCATTCTTCATTAATCTCTTCATTGATTTTTGGTAATATTCGCATTACTTCAAGACCTCTGGAATCAACACGAATATTAGAGCCAACTGCATCCATAACGTCAATAGATTCAGTTTTTTCTAATTCCCAACTACGAGCAGTAAAAGCATAAGGTTTTGAAGTTAATGCTCCTACTGGACAAAGATCAATAACATTACCAGATAATTCCGAAGTAAGGTTTTTTTCTAAATAACTAACTACTTCCATATGTTCACCACGACCAATTGCTCCCATTTCAGGAACCCCAGCAACATCATTGCAAAAACGAATACAGCGAGTGCAATGGATACATCTAGTCATATGTGGTTTAATTAAAGGGCCTAAGTTTTTATCCTTTACTGATCTTTTATTTTCTTTGTAACGATTACCACCTCGACCATATTTAAAAGCTTGATCTTGCAAGTCGCATTCACCGCCTTGGTCACAAATAGGGCAATCTAATGGATGGTTAATAAGCAAGAATTCCATCACCCCTTCTCTAGCTCTTTGTACCAATGGGGTGTTAGTATAAATTACCATTCCTTCACCAACTGTCATAGCGCAAGATGCAACTGGTTTAGGAGCTTTTTCCATTTCAACTAAACACATGCGGCAATTGCCAGCAATTTTTAATCTTTCATGAAAACAAAAATGAGGAACTTCTATGCCTGCTAGCCTGCAAGCTTGCATTACTGTAAGACCGTCTTCTACTTCAATTTCTTGATCATTAATAGTTAATTTCGGCATTAAATCTTTATTAAATCTTTAATATTTTTTATAATAAACTTATTGCTATAAATTTAACTTAAAACCATTAAATTTTCAAGTGTTCTTAACTGTAGAACTATGTAATTTTATTACTATCGACAAAAATAATACTTTGAAATTCATTTGGTTATCTTTGGTATATAATAAAATTTGCAAAATTTGTTTAAGTAAGTATTTTATGTTATAAACTCAAAAAAAATTCCAGGGCATATTATGAATAAAAAACTATTAAAGAAGATTGCTAAAATAATCATAGTTGCCAGTTGTTTTGCAGTAGCAATAATTGTTTGTCCGATAATTTCTCTTATTCTCCCAATATGGTTTGTGCTTGGTTTAATAGATGTATTACGTAATCGCCCTATTGATGGGTTGTTACTTAAACGTTATTTCCTAGGTAACGGATTACTTACTTTTATATTATCACCTTTTAATTTGTTATGTGATCTGATCTGTTATAAAAATCGTAAAGTTTATAATCTTGATGATTACCCAGAGGCATGGAAAGAGGAAATTAAAGAAGTAATCCAAATTTTCGATGAAAATAAAGCAAAAATTATGGCTGATCTTGATAATCGTATGGCAGATAAGAAGCGTGGGATGATTTTTTATAAATGGTATAATCGTAATTATAATAACAGTATTACAGAATTTAATAAGCAATTTCGCTATATTAAAACAATTGGTGTTTCCGTATTTAGTCCTAATCAATCAACCTCATGGCATTTTGGCCCATTACGTCTTAGTCTTCGTATTTTATATAATTTATTACCAGTAGATTCAAAGAAAGCTTATATAAAAACAATGGGTAAGGAGCATTACTGGAAAAATCAACCATTCTTTAGTTTTGATGATACATTATTTCATCGCTCTGTAAATGAAACTGAACATTTACGCTATTGTGCCTTTATTGATATTATCCGTCCATCACCTATGCCAAGCGTTATAAATAGCCTGGCAATATCATTAGGTTTCATTATGCAAAAAGTCCGTGGTATATTCTATAAACATTGGGATTTGCTGAGTTAGTAGCCTGTTCATTATGAAAGCCCATCACTGCGGAGTATTATCACCATAATTGGCGTCGATATCCCAGTTAACATCTTGTGTTACTCCTAGCTCCTCAACCTTATTGAAAGACATTGGTATATAATTGTTATCAACATGTTTTTGTAGCTCTGACGGATCTTTTAGTTCTGCTGGATAAAAATTTATTATAGTATGAATTACGTCATTTGGAATGATCTTTTCAAGATATTGTAATTGTTTACTAATATAGCCAAATACTAAAGGATTTACTATTATCATAGATATAGTAAATTCTTTAAAATTGTTAAAAGTTTTTTCATCAATAATGACAGCAGATGGAATAGGAATACCACCGCCTATAGCTAAAGTAAATGGTAGCGGGGGTGCTGGTACAGGAAGACTATCTTGAACGTCATCATAGTTAATTTCATCGTCAATAAATTCTATACTGTCCCATAAGTCTTTCTCAACTATTCGTGCAATAAGTTTTAAAGCTTTTTTGATAAATGGTGTATCTTTTTCCATTTCATATATTTGGCAACACTTCATGAACGTGTGTTTCACAATTGTCTCAAGAATATCATTAAAAGATGTTTGTTTTATTTGTTCAAGAGCAGGCGAATCCAAAAATTTACAAAAAAGAGTGAGATCTGCAGCTTGTTTAATACTGTAAATAAGCAATTGATTTATCCCTTCTGAGATTTTTAGATAATTGAGACAATCGATTTCTTTGATTATTTTTAATAAATCCATTATTCGAATTTCTTCCAAGTGATCAAAAAAACTACTTGTGCCAATAACATTAATAGAATTGTTGAAATCATTATTAATATAGCGTATGATAAAGTCACTACATTTAATATAATTGAGTTTTTGTAATTTATACAGTAACTCAAAATTTAACTTTCCATCATTGTTAATATTAATATGCTCTATTGTGCTATATATTATTTGGCTCTTACAATTATTATTATCTGTTATGTTAATAAGAGGTTCTAGCAATTCATTAAATTTAGAATCTATATTTTTTGTTGTTATAACATGAGTTATAATTTGATTAGCATAAAGCGAAATAAATTTATTTAAAAAGTAATTACAACTATTCTTTTGAAGTATTGCTAAAAGCTTATATATATCATTGCCTATTGAACGTATATCTCCATTACTTTTTACAGTAGATATAATTTCAGGTGTAATGGTTTTTATGGTGTCGAGATAAATTTTTATATTATTTTCTTTAAGTAAATTTAAATGCTCATCATGTTGTATAATTAAATTCTTTGCATCAGAAGCAGAGCTACCATTGGATATAGGATAAAAAGCATTATTTACTAACAATGCTATTTTGGTAACGACTGCTTGCTGATCTACGTAAACAATAACTTCAGATTTTTTGGTAGATTTATTAGACTTAGTAAATTTATATTTTCTTCTTTTTGACATTAATTCCTACTTAAAATTATTTAAAATGTTATATGGATTTAAATATACTTAATTTTTTTTATATGTCAACCATATAAATTTTAAATTGAGTAAAAATTTACGATATACAATTTAATTGATTTCTTATAGAATAGTCTTTATGAAAAAATTAACTGTACATCTTATTTCAGAATCATCAGGACAAACGGTCAAAAATGCGGCAAATACTGCTTTGTCACAATTTAGTACTATTGAGGTAAAAAAATATCATTGGCCGATGACTAGAAATGTTGATCTATTAAAAGAGGTATTCTTAAAAATAGATCGCAAGCCAGGTATTATATTATATACGATTTCTAATGAAGAACTTAGAAATGAATTAAAGGAATATTGCTTTAATAAACAATTACCATGTATTTCTGTAGTGGGTCAGATTATAGAACAAATAGCTGAATATATTGGAACTTCTGCAGATGTGGATCATAGATTAAATTTTGACAAATTTGATCAACAATATTTTGATAAAATGGCAGCTATTGATTATTCATTAAGGCATGATGATGGTCAAAGCCTTGATAATATTGAAAGTGCTGATATTGTGCTTATTGGTCCGTCTAGAACTTCAAAAACTCCTACTTCAGTTTGGCTAGCTTATAACGGTTTTAAAACAGCAAATATTCCTTATATCCATAATTGTCCTTTTCCTAAATTTCTACCTGATGTCAAAAAACCAGTTATTTTTGGTTTGATAATTAATCCTAGTCGCTTAATTGAGATTAGGGAAAATAGAGTAAATTTGTTACAAGCAAAAGAAATTTCTAATTATACTGATATAAAAATTGTTCAAGATGAATGTCGATATGTTAGAAAACTTTGTAATCAAAATGGTTGGCAGGTAATAGATGTATCTAGTCGTTCGATAGAAGAAACGGCAGCAATGATTATGAAATCATATTATATAATTAAAAAGAAAAGGGAAGCCTTGTGAAAACTATAGCAATTACAGGTAGTTTTGCAACGGGAAAAACCTTTGTGTTGCAGGTGCTTAAAGAGTTAAATTATCAAGTGTTTTCTTGTGATGAATATGTAAAACAATTATATCAAGATCCTAAAATTCAAAATCTAATAATTACTAAAATTGATGAAATACAAGAGTTCAACTTAGAAAAACTGCGACAGGTTTTATTTGCAGATGATATAAGTCGGCAAAAAATAGAAGCAATTATCCACCCTTTGGTACGAGAGGCAATAGAAGAATTTACTAAATTAAACCAACAAGAGAAATTACTATTTTTTGAAGTCCCTTTATTATTTGAAACTGGCTTTGAAAAATATTTTGATTATTCTATTACTGTATATTGCCCAGAAAATATTAGAATAGAGAGGGCAATGCAGAAAAAAAATTTTAACAAAGATTTACTTGAAAGAATAAATAAGATACAATTGCCACAGCAAGAAAAAATAAATAAAGCAGATTTTACTATCGATAGTAATTGTGGTGGGCAAGAGTTACGATTTTCTTTACAACAAATAATAGATAAGTTGCTAAATTAACTAATAATATGGACAAAATTTTGTGAGTGAAAGAGAAATAGTTTTAGATACGGAGACCACAGGTTTAGATCCTAGATATGGTCATAGAATAGTTGAAGTTGGAGCATTGGAAATAGTAAACAAAGTATTGACTGGTAAAAAATTTCATTATTATATAAATCCTGAACGTGATATGCCAACTGAAGCTTATCGCATACATAACATATCTGGAGAGTTTTTAAAAGATAAACCACTTTTTAAAGAAATTGCTACTGATTTTTTAGATTTTGTTGGCAATTCAAGGTTGATCATTCATAATGCCCCCTTTGATGTAAAATTCCTTAATCATGAATTAAATTTGTTAAACTTACCATCATTTGAGCTAGCTAAAACTATTGATACTTTAACTATGGCTAAACGTAAATTTCCAGGTGCCAGGGTTAATCTTGATGCTTTATGCCGTCGTTTTAACATTGATAATTCTTCAAGGGTGTTTCACGGTGCTCTTAAAGATGCTGCTTTGTTAGTTCAAGTCTATATTGAATTAACTGGGGGAAGACAAGAGAGTTTTAATATAGCAGCTAATAATATAGTGAAAGCAAGAACAACTAAAGCTACAACAACAGCTAAAGGAAATAAAATAGTTGTTGCTCCAACGAAGGCAGAATTAAAACAACATAAGGAGTTTATTGTAAATTTTTTAAATAATGCTTAAAGTAAAAAAGTCGCAGCTGCGTAGGCAATTATTAGAAACAAGAAAGAATTTTACTGATTATTCATTTGCTAATGAAAATACAAAAATTTTACAAAAAACACAATCTTTATTAGCAGTTTTACTAGAGCAATTACAACAAAAGATATCTGTTAATAACACCCCTAGTAATAAAGAAAAACTAAAATTAATAAACCATGTTGAAATTATTGATCAATATTTTGCTCTTGGTTTATATTATCCACTTAAATATGAACCAGATTTATTTAAATTAACTTTCTCCAAAGATTGGTGTTGTGGTTTACCTAAAATAGCAACTGAAGGAAATATGCAGCTAATCTATTATTATCCTGGAGCTCCATTAGAAAATAGCATAGGTTCAGAATTAATGCAGCCAAAGGGAGGTACAGAAATTATTCCCAAAGTTTTGGTTGTTCCTGGTATTGCTTTTAGTTTAGAGGGTTATAGGCTCGGTTTTGGTAGAGGTTATTATGATAGGTATATTGCAAAAATGAAAAAAACTCAGAATTTAATTACTATAGGTGTTTGTTTTGATCAATTTTTACTAGAAAAATTCCCTTTTGAAATTCATGATGTCAAATTTGATTATATAATTACTGAACAAACAATTCTTAAAATTCGTATATAAAATCCCAATATTTTTAACTAATTTAGATAAATTCTCAAATAATTATGATTTAGGAGTTGAAAAAACTTAGAGATTATAATATAATTCTTAAATTAATTTAATATAAAACAAAAGCAATTAATTAATGAAAGTTTCAAAAAAAGTAAGAAAAAGCTTTTGTGATAAAATTTTATCATTGCTTGAACCGATGGGCGGGGTGATCGCTATTGAATCGGAAGAAGAGATTAGGTTTTATAAAAACGATATTATTTTTGGTAGTATTGTTAATAATATTGTTTATTTAACTATTAGTGATGATAGGCAAGTGCAAATTTCAAAGAAGACTCTCAAAGAGCCTGATGAATTTCTTAAAAAAGCTACAAAAGCATATTGGATAGCGAGTCGCATGGAAGAGGGGAGCTAAAAGTTTAATTTATTAGTTGACAGTATCTGTAGATGCAGGTTTTTATTGTAAGTGTTCACACCAAACTATCCCAATTTTTTCTAACTTTAACAAAAAGGAACAAATGTATTTTGCAGCCGACTAATTTTTCTATATTAATTCTAGCGGCTGTACCAATAATTTTGATCATAGCCCCTTTTTTGCCAATGACCATGTTTTTATAACTTTCTTTAGCTACTATAATTACTTGATTAATTTTAACAGAGCCATCTGCTTGTTCTTGCCATAATTCACTTTCTACAGTTAGATTATAAGGTAATTCTTGTTCTAAGTTTAAGAATAATTGTTCTCTGGTAATTTCAGCAGCTAAAAACCTCATCGGTAAATTAGTTAATTCATCTTGATCATAAAGCCAAGGAGAATTTATTGCTGTAGCTTTTAAAAAATTTAAAAAATCCTCAATACCGTGACCGTTTAAAGCAGATATTTTAAATATTTTCGCTTTTGGAGTACTTTTTTTTAAAAATTCTTCATCAATGTTAGAAAATTTACTTTTGCGATCTATCTTATTTAATAAAAATACTTTAGCTAGATTTAAAGATGATATTCTAGTGATTATTTGTTTACTAAAATCATCAAGAGGTTTAGTGCTATCAATTATTAATGCTACAATATCAGCACTATTAAGACTAGACCAAGCGCAACGTACCATCGCTTTTTCAAGCTTTTTCTTCGCCTCAAAAATGCCAGGTGTATCGTATAATATTAGTTGTGTATTATCTAGAGTAATAATTCCAGTAATCATTGATCTAGTAGTTTGTACTTTTGGCGTAACAATCGAAATTTTTTCTCCAATTACTCTATTAAGTAAAGTAGATTTACCAGCATTAGGCTTGCCGATAATACAGATAGATAATAATTTTTGCTGGTTACTATTTATAGTCATAATAAGGCTATTATTTTATTTTAAGGATATACGACCAAGTAATTTTTTTGCAGCATCTTTTTCAGCGGTTTTAATTGATTTACCACTACCTATTTGAGTGTGAGGACCGATAGTAATTTTTACTGTAAAAACAGGATTATGTGCAGCTCCTGATCTTTCTATTACAGTATATTCTGGAGTGCTATATTTCATTGATTGTGACCATTCTTGTAAAGAGGTTTTTGGGTCTGCAATGCTTAAGTCAATATTATGTAAATATTTATCCCATAAAGTTTCAACAATTTTGTAACTACTGTGAATGTCACTATCAAGATAAATTGCAGCAATAATTGCTTCTAAGGAGTTTTCTAAATTATTCAAATTAGTACGCCCTCCAGACAACTCCTCGCCTTTAGTAATAATGATATGCTGATCAAGTTTTATTGTTTTAGCAATTTCACTAATGATTTGACTACTAACTAAATAAGATTTTATTTTTGCTAAATGTCCTTCACTATAATCAGCAAATTTTTTAAATAAAATTTCAGTAATTATAAAACCTAAGATAGAGTCACCAAGGAACTCTAAACGTTCATAATTTTTGACCCCACTATTAGGGTGTTGTTTTAAAGATGGGTGACTTAAAGCTTCTTCAAGTAAGTCAATATTGTTAAATTTATAATTAAGTTCTTTTTCAAGGGGGCTAAATTTATTAGTCATTACTTAGCTATTATTATTTTTAATGAAAATACTATAAATATGAATTTACTTTAATCCAAGCATTATATACTTAAAGTTATGGAAGATCCAGAGTTTTAAACATGACAAAACATGAATTAATGTCATCTTTATGAGGCGTTGAGAGTCAGGGTAATCAGCTTCGGGGAAACTTTATAACCAATAAATTAAAGTTGCTGATTACTTGGCTCTCAACATAATTTATAAATGTATATATTACTGACCACTAAAATAAGGAAAAATTAGAATTTATATTCTCACCTAGCGATCGGGGAGTTAACAAAACTGACAAAGAGAGCAGCTATTATAGCCTTTAGATTAAAACTTAGTGTTTTAGTCCTGAACATACGCTAAAATCTCCCCGATCATAGATCCTAGCTATTTTGATTAAATTAAATCAATTAATGCTAATCGAGGACTGCACTATTATTTAAGGTCGTGCACGACCTCTCTTTGTTAGGAGTTGTTATACCCCAGAGCAACAACTTGATACTCATAACAGGAATCATATAATAATTTTGACGTCTGTCAAGAAGATAAAAAAGATTTTTTTCATCGCTGAAAATATTATTGGCAAAATATGTAGTTATTTTAAACCTAATAATTAATCAATTATAATGTTTTTACTAAAAATGATATAAATATAAAAATCTAGTATTTTCATATTTATATGAAATTTATATTTTGTAATCTTTTATATTTATGTATAATATAATTATTTAATGTATTATATAATAATATTATGGAAACTTTTAAAAGTTATATTGATAATAATGGAAAATTAGCAATACCTGCTAAAATTAGGAAAAAACTACATTTAAACAAAGGAGATGAAGTTTCAGTTAAATATACAAATTCGGTATTAGTGGTAAGCACTTTTCATGCTAATATACAAAAATCTAGGGATATTTTAGATAAATATGAAGATCTAGATTTACAGAAAGAATTAAAAAATATGAGACGTAAAGATGCAGAAAAAAATTATACCCAAAAATAAGAAGTTGTTAGACACTTCGGCAGTGATTAGTATTCTTCAGAAAGAGTCAGGCTATAAACTAGTTGAAGAAATCATTGCCAGTAGCGCTATTTCAGCTGTTAATTTTAGTGAGCTTGTTGCTGTTCTTGCAAGAAGCTCTATTCCTGAGAAAGACATTGATAAAATAATTACTGATATAGTACCTGAAATTATTCCATTTTCTGAAGATATAGCGATTAATGCTGGTAAACTTGTAAATAAAACAAAAGAATATGGTTTATCTTTAGGAGATAGAGCTTGCTTAGCTACTGGACAATATTATGGTATGGAAATCTATACGGCTGATAAAGCTTGGTTAAAATTACAAAAACATATTAAATCAAATATCATTATTATAAGATAACTATACCTAAGATGAATGAAAAATTACTGTTCTCAAAAGAGGTCTAATCATTTTGAATATATAAACTTGCACAGGTTCTATTAAATCTTATTTCAGATAGCCATGTCCATACTCGCAATATTTGATCAGTAACAGAAATATTGTCTATGAATAAAAATTCTTTAGTAGAAAACAATATAAATTGGGCTTTAGCTATTAAATTTTCAAATGGAACCATTCCAAGTTGAGCTCTACTGTCACCAGATTCGTCACGATTATCGCCCATGAAAAAATAATGTCCTTGTGGCACAGTAATTGGCTCATAATTACTATGAGTATCATACATTAAATTCATTCGTTTAACCTTATAAGAAAAATAGCTCACACCATTAGGTAAGGTTTCTTTATATTTAATATATATTTTCCCCCATTCATCAGCAAATTCTCCTACTTCTTGCCTGGTAACAGGGACATTATTAATATATAATACATCGTCAATTATTTTAATAACATCTCCTGGCAAACCAATTAATCGCTTAATATATCTATCTTTTTCAATATCATGTGGTGGTTTTAATATTATTATATCTCCTCTTTCTGGAGAGTTTGAAAATATTCTACCTGAGAATAGATTAGGCGACCATGGGATAGAATATTTACTGTAGCCGTAAGAATATTTTGTCGCAAAAATATAATCTCCTTCTAGAATAGTTAATTTCATTGATCCTGTTGGAACAAAAAATAATTCAATGATAAGTATTCTTATTGCCATAGCAATAGCAACTACGACCAATAATGATTTAATCTCATCAAATAATGTTGATTTTTGTGATGATTCTGTCATAAATTAAATTATTACTCAAAAGTAAAGACATTAGCATCATATATATTTATTAAGCATAAATCCATATAAATCATGAAAATAAACGATAAATTTTCTTCAAGTAATTACTCAATAAGAAAGGAACAAGTAAATTACATTATTTTACATTATACTGAAATGGAATTTACTGCTGCGCTTGAAAAATTATGCGACAGTAATTCTGAAGTAAGCTGTCATTATCTTATTAAAGCTGATGGAGAAGTTTTTAGATTAGTAGCAGATAGCAGGAAAGCTTGGCATGCGGGTAGAAGCCATTGGCAAGGCATAGATGAGTTAAATGAATCATCTATTGGTATTGAGATAGATAATTTAGGTAATGAAGATTTTACGCAACAACAAATAGCAGCTTGTGTAGAATTATGCCATATGCTTAAAAATAAATATAATATAAAATCTAATAACATAATTGGTCATTCAGATATTGCTCCATGGCGTAAAATTGATCCAGGGATATTTTTTCCCTGGCATATATTAGCTCAGCAAGGACTAGGTATTTGGTATGATTTAAATCTAGTTAAGAAAGATTTTGTAAAGAATAAAATAATACATGAATTTGCTGATAAAAATGATGCAGTTAAAAAATTACAACTGCAATTGCAACAATTAGGATATAAAGTTGAGATATCTGGAGAATTTGATCAGCAAACTAATTTTGTTATTCGTTCTTTTCAATCCCACTTTAATCAGCAAATTATCCAGGATAAAGGTCTGGATTATTATCGTAATGATGATTCTTTATATGTTTGGGATAATATTTCACAAACTATATTAACTAATTTACTAAAATGAAATAATAATTAACAAAATATTAATTATTATCCTGTAAAATAAATGATATAAGTAATAATATCATGGGATAGTTATGTCTAAAGATAAAGATGAAATAAAGCAGGAAATACAAAGAATAGCTTTGGGTAGTCTAATAGAGGGAATAAGAGATAATATTGTTGGAGGTAGAAGAAAGAAGGTAGGGGTTGAAGATATAATTGGTAATAAGAATATCAAAAATAGCAAGGTTCATCTGCGGGGTTCATTAAATAATTTTATTAACATTACTAAACAGCAAATAATTAATCAATATGGAAGACAGCAAGGCAACAAGATAATAGAAGAATATCAGAGCTATATTAAGGCATCTGTTGTGAATGGGTTGTTGGATATTGAAGAAATGGCTAAACTGAAAGCAGATATTGTTGATGTAAATCAAAAGGCTTTGTTTTTTGCAGGAAAATTACCAAGTAAAGAAATGGCAGAAAACATACCTGCTATAAATCAAGTAATGGTTAATAATATTAACATTGCTCCTACGTTGGTAAAATGGAAAAATCTAGGTTTTTCTAATAATGATAATGTGGTAGTAGATGATTTTATAGAAACTGCAACAGAAATTACTAACTATTACCAAAAAGAAATCAAAAATATAATTTTAGAGGAAATAAATAAGGGAGCAAAAGGCAAGAAAAAATATACACCTAATTGTGACGATATTATTGGCAATTTAAAATTTAATAAATATTTAAAAGATCAGGAGCAGTATAAAAAGAGTAGGAAAGGTATTTATGGAGAGATTGCAAGCTTCCCAAGAAGAATTAATAACGAATTAGGTATTCCACCTAGTCTACAAAATACTAATTTCGATGTTAAAAAAATAATTAATAATATTACTTATGTTTCTTATAAAACCCGAAATATTGATATCAAAAATGCAGAAAAAATATTGCAGAAATTTAAAAATGCAAGTGAGAATATAGAAAAAGATGGAAAAGTTGCGGCTAAAAATAAAATTACTCTAAAAGAATATGCTATTTTAACTGATTTGAAAAAAGCTGCTAATTCTTTGGATAAATTAGAAAAATCAGGGTTCATTGCAGATAAGAGTAGACTTCAGCAATTACAAAAATTATCACATGAATGTAGCAGTGCTATTGACAACTATAGTAAGAATATCTTTGCTCCCAAATTGTCTGAACAAAAGCAAGGTGTAGTTTTTTTTGATAACCCTCATAAGAGAGCTACATTGAGTAGAAAAAGTTTAGATCGTACAGATAAATTTCGGACTCTATTTTCAAAATATGATCATACTTCGATGTTAAATGTAGCAGGAAAAATTCCGCATAGAGCAGAATTAATTATTGGTGGTCAAAATCGTTCTAAAATAGATTTAGATGGATATTTGCGAGCCGATAGTTACAAAATAAATATATCTAAACTGGTACCTAAAAAACATCATCAGGAAATGGAAAAAATTTATGGTGATGAATGGAAAGAGATTTTAGCTGAAAAATACAAAGCAGCAGAAGATAAGATACTTAGTGAGGATGCTTTTGAGAAATTTAATGATTTAAAGGCTTCTTCAGGTGAGGTTCAACATGAGGCAGGGAAAGCCAATTTAAAATGGGGTGGTCATAAAGATGCCAAGAAAAAAGATAAAGAATTAAAAACAGATAAATTCCAAACTATACATGAAAATTTTGCAGGAGATAGTTATAAATATTCTAAAAGCACTAACAATGCTCCTAAACAAGATATGATGTGTTCAGAATTTAATGCAAGAATAGTAATTGCTAGTATGATGGAGGTTAATAAGCAGGTTTTAAGTGATGCAACGTGGAAAAGTATTAGTAAAACACAGCAAGAAGAAATAAAAGAAATCATGGGTTATAACATTGATGAAACGCAGAAAATGGCATTAGAAAGATTCGCAAATTATGGAAATAATATTAGTGGTGAAGATCAAAACATAATTAATGATATGGTTTATAATCTTGAAGATTATGCAGTGAATAAAATTAAAAGCATTGTTGAGCAATCAAAACCAAAAATTAAGGCTGAGGAAAAAACAATAAACCTAATTAAACAAGGCATAGTGGATATTCCTATTGATAAGGATGAAGATTTACATAAGCTTCATCCAGGAAGATTGCATAAACTTTTGAATAAGAAAGGATGTATCCAAAAAGTAGAGCTAGGAGAGGCTGATTTCATTCAAAGTGGTAATATTGTAAGTAGAGTGATTAAAAAATTAATAAAACAAATAGAGGATTATAGAACTAAGAAAAGCATCCCTGTTGAGGATATAAGCTTTGATGAAATAGATAGGCATCAAAAAAATGAGCACCAGCAAACAGAATACAACAGAAGAAAGTCAACTAGCTTTTCTAATAAAGGAGGGCATCTTGATTTATAGCAACTAGCTGGATGTACTAAAAGAACTGGAATCTATCATTGCTTTAAAGGTTACATAATTCAGATTGATTAAATTTTTGTGGAGTAATTATGTCTAGGTTTGATAAATTCTAAAACCCGTCATCCAGAGCCAACCTTTGGTCTTCTGCGTGCGATCCAGATTTGATTACATTACATATTTTTTTGGATCGCCGCGAACATAAATGTTCTCGCAATGACGCTCCATGTTAACCAATTACGTAACCTTTACAGCAATTACGCTTTTAACCGTGAACACTTATACTGCTATTTTCAGATTTTTTTTATTTATAATAATTTATTATTGGTGTATTGTTTGGGTTATTAGAACCACCACCATAGCCATTATTATTATTATTACCATCAGATACACAATTAAAATATGTGCGATCAGATGTATTCTGTTCTGAAGGTGGAGTAATACCTATTTGAGCATTTTTGCTACCTTTAAGCATACTACAGAATTTTTGCGCTAGTTCAGTAGCACTTTCGATATCGGTTTCAGAATGATCTACATATACATACCGAGGGCTAAAAGAAAGTATTTTAGGGCGTCCGCCAGTTTCTGAACCAAAACAACCACTTAATAAAAACAATGGCAGTAATATCAATATAAAATTTTTTATTTTCATGACAATATTTTTCTTTTTAGTATTTCCTTAAATCTATGCGTTAGAATAACATAAAACACATTAATAATCAAGTTAATTCTTACTTGCTCTTTTGCGATCAGTAGCAGATAACAGTGTTTTACGTAACCTAATTGATTTTGGAGTTACTTCGACTCTTTCATCATCTTGAATGTAAGCTATTGCTTGTTCTAAAGTCATAAGCCTTGGGGGGGAAAGCCTAATTGCTTCATCTTTACTGGTTGTTCTAATGTTAGATAATTGTTTTGATTTTAGTGGATTTACTTCTAAATCATTACTACGATTATGTTCACCAATAATCATTCCTTGATAAACAGGTACACCAGACTCTATAAACATTTCACCACGATCCTCTAAATTCCACAAAGCGTATGCTACAGCATTACCATCATCAGTAGAAATCAACACCCCATTACGTCTACCTGGGATAGTGCCACAATAAGGTTCATAAGCATGAAATATTCTGCTCATAATACCACTACCACGAGTTTCAGTTAAAAATGGTCCATGGTAGCCAATAAGCCCTCTAGAAGGAGCAATAAAAATCAATCTAGTTTTATCACTACCTGACGATCGCATATCAAGCATTCTACCTTTGCGTTGGTTTAAGGATTCAACTACTGTGCCGACATATTCAGAGTCAACATCAATCTGCACTTCTTCAAAAGGCTCTAATTTTTCATCAGTTGTTTCATCTTCTTTATATAATACTAATGGACGGCTAATAGAAAGTTCAAACCCTTCTCTACGCATAGTTTCAATTAATACACCAAGTTGTAATTCACCACGCCCAGCAACATTAAAAGCATCTTTATTTTCTTTCTCTGTAATACGAATTGCAACATTACCTTCAGCTTCACGCATTAGCCTGCTCCTTAGAACTCTTGAAGTAAGCTTATCGCCTTCTTTCCCAGCAAGAGGAGAATCATTTATTGAAAATGTCATAGATAGAGTAGGAGGGTCAATTGGTTGTGCTGGTAAAGCTTTTTCTACTTCTGCAGCTGATATTGTATTTGAAACATTGGCTTTCTCTAAGCCAGCAATAGCAATAATATCACCAGCACTAGCAGTATCAATTGGTTTGCGTTCTAAACCTTTAAAACTGAGTATTTTAGCAATACGACCATTTTCTATTAAATTACTTTCACGATCCATAACTTTTACTGGCATATTAACTTTTACTTCTCCGCTAGCAATTCTTCCAGTTAAAATTCTACCCATATAAGGATCATATTCACGAGTAGTAGCAATCATCGCAAATGGTGCGTTAACATCAGCTTTAGGTTCTTTAATATGTTTAGTAATTATATCAAACAAAGGAGTGAGATTTTCCCTTGAATCATTATCTAAATCATTTACCGCCCAGCCATTTTTACCAGAGGCATATAATGTTGGAAAATCTAACTGTTCATCAGTAGCATCAAGAGCAACAAATAAGTCAAAAATCTCATCTAATACTTCATTATGACGAGCATCACTGCGATCAATTTTATTTATTACTACAATAGGTTTAAGGCCAAGCTTTAAAGCTTTACCTAGGACAAATTTAGTTTGTGGCATCGGTCCTTCAGCAGCATCAACAAGTAATACTACGCCATCGATCATGGATAAAATTCTTTCTACTTCACCACCAAAATCAGCGTGTCCTGGGGTGTCGATAATGTTTATTTTAATATCTTGCCAATTTACAGAAGTACATTTTGCTAAGATAGTAATACCTCGTTCTTTTTCTAAGTCATTAGAATCCATAGCTCTTTCTGCTATTTCCTGATGCTGCTTAAAAGTTCCACTTTGTTTTAACATTTCATCAATAATAGTAGTTTTGCCATGATCTACGTGGGCAATTATTGCAACATTGCGAATTGAAGTCATATTGAAATAGTCCTTATTTTATTTACTTAGTCTAGATTTGTTTAAAATATATTTATATATAGTTATTATTAAATATTAATTATTATTTTACAGTAATTTTCTAATGAGAGCAAATTATGTATTAAAGAATAAGATATTCTAGAATAATTATTATAGGGCACTACCAGCAAAGTTACATAAGAACTGGAGGGTGTCACCTTCGAGAACATTCATGTTTATGGCAATCTAGAGAAAAAATATATGTAGTAATATCAAATCTGGATTATCATGCTGATAAACTGGCTCATGATGACAGTTTGAATGTTACCATACTGACGTAAAACCGACCCATTATAACGGTTTGCAAACTTTTTAATAACTTTTAATCCTGTAATTCTTCTTTTTCTAGAAGTTTTTTCAGCTCTTCTTTATTATATGCTTTTTCAGTCATAGTAATTTCTTTGTCAAAAATCTCTTTTACAGCTTTTTCTTCAAGCATAGGGCCTGTTAAAGATTCTACTGCATTTTTATTATTAGTATAAAAATCAATAATTTGTTGTTCTTGACCTGGAAAATTCCTTGCTTGATCTAATATTGCCTTCTTAACATCTTCCTGAGTAATTTGTAAATTTTTCTCTCTGATATACTCAGCTAGTAATAATCCAAGACGCACTCTTCTTGTTGCTAATTTAAGATAGTTTTCTTCTTTCTCTTTAGCAGATTTTTTCTTTAAAGATGGATCTTCTTCTTCACTCCCAGACATTTGTTGCTTTAATGATTCTAATTCCTTATTAAGTAATGATTTAGGGACATTAAATTTTAACATATCTTCTAGTTTATTAAATAATTTCATCTTAATTAAACCAGAGACATGTCTAGAATATTCAGTTGCAATATTTTCTTTAACTTGCTTTTTTAATTCTTGAATATTCTCGCATTGAAATTTTTTTGCAAATTCGTCATCTATTTTAGTTTTGGTTTCTGAATGTATTGTAACAACGCTTACTTTAAATTCAGCAGGCTTGCCAGCTAAGTCTTTAGCGTGGTAATCCTTAGGAAAGGTTGCTTTGACTACTATATCGTCGCCTGCTTTTGTACCTTCTAGCTGTTTTTCAAAACCTTCAATAAATGATCCGCTACCTAGAACTAATTTATGATTATCTAATTTACCCCCATCAAAAGCTTTGTCATTAATATATCCAACAGCATTAATAGTTACCTGATCTCCCTTTTTTGCTTTATCTTTTTTCTCTTTATCATATGACTTACTTAAGCTTGCAAATTTCTCAATTTCAGCATCTATGTCTTTGTCATTAACATTTAAAACTGGCTTTTCAATAGCAATTTGCTTAAAATTAGGCATTTTTATTTCTGGATTTAATTCAAATTTTAAAGTAAATTCTACATCTTTATCTTCTTCATTAACTACATCTTCCACATCAGGGTTAGCAACAGTACGTAATTTTTTTTCCTCAGTAACTTTATTAATTGTTTCCATAATTTTATCTTTTACAATATCTGCGCGTGTGGCTTCACCATATTTTTTCTTTAGTACTTTATCTGGAACCTTACCCTTTCTAAAACCTGGAATACTCAAAGTTCCCTTAGCATCAGCTAATTTTTTATCAACTTCTTTGGTAACTTCTTTTGCTGGAATTTTGACCTTTATATGATACTCTATATCATCTTTTTTTAATTCAGTAATACTCATAAATATTATCTTTTTAAAATTTTATTTAAGTTTAAAATTATTATCATGCACTACTATACCCAAGACAAATGAAAAAACAGATTTTTAAATTTGATACTGCCCCAATTTTCTATCTTAAAAAATAGATTTTTCATTTGTCTTGGGTATATATGCCACAAAAATGGCTCACACATTCCTAAAAATGGTACGGATGGAGGGACTTGAACCCCCACGCCTTGCGGCACTAGAACCTAAATCTAGCGCGTCTACCAGTTCCGCCACATCCGCTAAATCCAGCTCTGTAAAATACATTATTAATGTATTTTTTACAAAAACTGATTCAAAAACGTATGATACACGTTATATAAAGTTTGTAAATCACTAATTTTAGTAAATTCGTTAATTTTATGAGCTAAATTTGCATTAAGCCCAAATTCTAACACTTCTGAAAACTTATATATAAATCTTGCATCAGATGTTCCGCCACCTGTTGTAATGCTAGGCTTTATTTTAGAAATTTTTGCAACTACGTCAATAAAATTTTGCATATTAGGTGATAATTCTTGGGTAAAAGGTTTACTGGAACTATGATATTTTAAATCATAATCATTACTATGAGCTGAAACTATATCAGTTATAATAGCAATTAAGTCACTATCTGTATGCTGCGTATTATACCTAATATTAAATTTTATGGTAATTGATTGTGGAATAATATTTGTTACTATATTCCCCGTATCAATTGAAGTTATTTCTAAATTTGAGCTTTGAAAAAATTCGTTCCCTTCATCAAGCTTATATGCTATTAAATCAGTTAATATTTTATTTAAACTATATACAGGATTAATTGCTTTTTCAGGATAAGCAACATGTCCCTGCTTGCCATGAATTTTTAAAGTAAAATTTATACTGCCTCTACGACCAATTTTTACAGTATCACCAATATCTACATTTGTTGTAGGTTCACCGAGAATACAAAAATCAATTTTACCATAACGATCTTTTATATATTCCAGCATTTTTTGTGTCCCATATTCAGCTTTGCCTTCCTCATCGGTTGTTAGCAAAAAACTAATAGCTCCATTTAAATCAGGTTTTGCTTTAATTATATTACAACTTGCTAAAATACTACAAGCAAGGGCGCCTTTCATGTCTACAGCGCCCCTACCATAAATTTTATCATCTATAATGGTTGCGGTAAAAGGTGGATGACTCCATAAATCCTGATTCATAGCAGGAACTACATCAAGATGACCAGCAAAACAAATATTTGGTTTTTCATTACCATAAAAAGCATAAAGGTTAGTTGTTAACTCTTCTCCTGCGCCAAATTCTTGAACGTCACAAGTAAAACCATAATTTTCAAGGATATTACTTACATATAAAATAGCATCTTTTCCTCTAGGAGTTAATGATTTAAAACTAATTAATTTACTAAGCAGATTAACTAATTCGGATATTACAAGATCTGACATTTTTTATAAATCTTTATACATAAATATTAAAAATCTGAAACTCGACCATTTCTTTCCCAATCCCCATATCTTGTTGGTTCTAAACCTTTTGGTCCACCGATTTCTTCAGTTTGTTCTTGATCAATTTTATTTTCCTTTTTACTTGTTTTTTCTTTTGCTATATTGTTTTTAATATTAGACATCTTTTTGTACCTAAATAATAATTATTTTATTTATGAAATATTCTAATTTAAGTAGAGTATATTTTAATAGCTTAACCAGTCAAGATCAAACTTTGATCATTACTAAATCCAATGATAATAATATCTTTCATTATTTAAAAAATGTCCTAAGGTTAGGAATTGGTGATAATTTCAGAATATTTAACAGTAATAATGGTGAGTTCTTAGCTGAAATAATTATTGTGAAGAAAAATGAATTAACCATAAAAGTAATAAGCTTATTAAGGCAAGAAGTACTAGACACTCCTTTAATACTTGCTTTATGTATTATAAAATCAGAAAAAATGTTAGAAGCAATAAAAGCAGCTGTGCAACTTGGCGTTACTGAAATTGTGCCAATAATTGCAGAAAGATCGCAGTATAAGCAGGTAAATCAACAAAGGTTCCAACGAGCTATAATTGAAGCAGTAGAACAAAGTGAACGACTATTACTACCTAAAATTGTGACGCCTATTAGCTTAAATGATTTTTGTAACCGAAAAGACATAGAGCAAATCATCTTTGCTAATGAAATAGAAAATAATAATAATTCACTTAGTAAAATTAAAAAATTTGCTAATAATATTGCGGTATTAGTTGGTGCTGAAGGTGGTTTTACTGATATAGAACGAACATATTTACTTAAACTGGATAAAGTAAATTCAATAAGCTTAGGTAAGTATGTACTTCGGACAGAAATTGCAACCATTGCTATACTTGCTAATGTAACAATGTTAAGACAGAAATGATAACTAACCTTAAATAAAACTAATTGCAAAAAAGTTACTTTCGCCCTTGGTGCTGGTGAGAATTGGTATAGAATCCCAACCATGTGTGTTAGACTAACATTCTAGGAGCTTAAAACTCTGTTCAACGAGAGGTTGTGCACGACCTATTTAAAGTAGTGTGATCCTCGGTTAGTATTAATTGATTTGATTTTATCATAGCGTACATATATGACGCTTCTTTCCCTTTTTCAGGTTATTTGAGTATATACCCAAGACAAATAAGAAATCTATTTTGTTATTAAATTGTAACTTTAATAAAATTTTTATTGCTTTTAAGTAAAATTCTGTTTTTGGAAATTTTGTATAACTCTTATATTACTATGTTTATTAAGATGAAATTAAAGCTAAGTAACAAATGACAGATTTCACTATAGAAAACAAATATCAAGGGCTTATTATAGCTGGTGTTGATGAAGCAGGAAGAGGGCCATTTGCAGGGCCTGTAGTAGCTGGTGCTGTTATCGTAAATCCTAAAAACATAATTTCTGGTATTAAAGATTCTAAAAAACTAACTAAAAGAAAAAGGGAAGAATTATATTTAGCAATAACTAATAATTGTATCTGGTCTGTTGGCATTGTTTCTTCAGAAGATATTGATCAAATCAATATATTAGAAGCTACTAAAAAAGCTTGTAGGCTAGCTGTAGAATCCTTAACTAAAAGACCAGAAATAGTGATCGTCGATGGTAATATGAAATTTAATGATCAACGTTTTAAAAGCATTATCAAAGGTGATGATAAATCAATTTCAATCGCTGCAGCTTCAATCATTGCCAAAGTTACCAGGGATCAAATTATGGAAGAACTAGGCCAAAAATTCCCGCAATATAAATGGCATAAAAATTCTGGATATGGAACTAAAGAACATCGCCAGGCAATTAAAGATCATGGGTTAACAGAGCATCATCGCAAAAGTTTTAAATTTTCTTTGCCAGCTTAATTATCTATCTAAAAATCTTTTTATCCGCTGGTTCGCATTTCTAAGGTAAAATTCATTAAATCAGTAAAGCTTTGCAAATCTTCTCCTTGGTCACAGAAATTTGACAATGCTGGATTAATGGGTATTTGGCAAAGCAAGGGAATTTGATATTGCTTAGCTAATTCTTTACCACTATTACCAGCAAAAAGATTAATTTTTTGTCCAGAAGATTGCTCCAGGTAGTAACTCATATTTTCAATAATACCAGTAACTTTTACCTCAAATTTTTTATATAAATTAATTGCTCTACTAACATCAATTGCTGATATTTGCTGTGGGGTAGTGACCATAATTACTTGATGCACCAAATAATTTTGTAGCAAACTTAAATGAATATCTCCAGTTCCTGGAGGCGTATCAACTATTAAATAATCTAACTTAGGCCAATTAGTTAGCGATAATAGTTGGTATAATGCTTTACTAGTCATTGGTCCACGCCAACTAATAGCAGCATCTGGGGCTACTAAAAAACCAATTGAATTAATAGCAACACCGTAAGATTCTAATGGAATCATTCGATTATTCTCGAGTTCTGGTTTGCCATTTAGGTTAAATATCTTAGGTATTGAAGGTCCATAAATATCAGCATCAATAATGCCGACTTTAGCTCCACCTTTAGTTAATTTATGTGCCAACAAAGCGCTAATCGTAGATTTTCCTACTCCGCCTTTACCTGCTGCAACCATTATTATTTCTTTTACCCCTTCAATCTGAATCTTAGATTTTTGTTCTTGAGTTTCAGAATCTGTATTATTTTGTTGTAAATGACCTGGTTGCTGGCTAGTGAAAATAATATTTATCTTACTATTTGAAGACAATTTACTTAGTTCATATATTACCTCTTTGCGGATTTTTTCTGCTTCAATTAGTTTAATACCTGTAATATCAAGAGAAAAACCTATATTTGTTCCATTGATGATTATATCAGAAGCTCTTTTTAATAAAGTTGAGCCATCAGAAAACACTATGTCTTTAATTTTAGTTTGAATATTTAGCTTATTTAAATTCGTCATGCTTGCAATATTGAATAAGTTTATTATAGTAGTATAAGTTATAAACTATAAAAATATAATTTGGAATAATGATAAATAAAATTAGTAGACAAATATTTAAAAAATCTCCTTGGGATGATTTTGAAGAGGAAGAAGACATTTTTACTAAAAGAAGAAAAAAAGATAATTTTAATTTCAATGATTTTCAGTTTAATTTTAGTAAAAAGACAATTTTTTTGTTAATTATTGCTGCAGTAATTATGTGGCTGAGTTCAGGAATATATAAAGTTAGTGAAGGACAGGAAGCAGCAGTCTTACGTTTTGGTCGTTTTGATCGTATTGGTATTGCAGGTCTTAATTATCACTTACCTTTTCCAGTGGAATCAGTAATTATTGAAAAAGTTAATCAATCTAGACGAATAGAGATTGGTTATCGTTCAACTGGTAGAACAAGGAAAAGTGGTGCTTCATCTTTCAGAGATATTGGTAATGAAAGTAATATGCTTACTGGGGATGAGAATATTGTTGAGTTAAATGCTGATGTGATGTGGCATATTTCTGATTTAGCTAAATATTCTTTTAATGTTTCTAATCCTCAGGAAACGGTGAAGGCAGCTGCAGAAAGTGCTATTAGAGAAGTTATCGGGAATACACCAATTTCTGATGTTCTATCTAGTGAGAAACAAGCTATTACGCTAAAAGTAGAAGCTTTAATTCAACAAACATTAGATCAATATGAAGTTGGGGTAATGATTGAACAAGTGCAATTACTAAGAGCCGAACCTCCAAAGGAAGTAATTCAAGCTTATCGTGATGTTCAAACAGCTAAAGCTGACAAGGAAAAACTAATTAACCAAGCTCAGGCATATAATAATGATATTATTCCTAAAGCAAGAGGGGAAGAAGCTAAAGTTTTAGAAGAAGCTAATGGTTACAAAGCTGAAGTAATAGCTAAAGCAAAAGGTGATGCTGCTAGATTTAATGCTATTTATAAACAATATGCTCAAAGTAAAGATGTTACCAAAACTAGATTATATCTTGAAGCTATTGAAGAGGTTTTAAATAATTCTAATAAAGTAATAATGGGTGGCGATGGTTTATTGCCACATATGGCGATAGGTAAAAAAGGTTTAATCAATCAGGAATAAAAAAATTAAAAATTATGAACAAAGTTTATTTTATAATATTTGCAGTACTAATAAGTATAATCATTATTTTCGGTTCGTTATTTACAGTGGATCAAAAGCAATTTGGTGTTGTATTTCAATTTGGACAAGCAGTAAGAGTAATTGAAGAACCTGGATTAAGTATTAAAATACCATTAGTACAAAATGTTTTATTTTTTGATAAGCGTATTTTAAATGTCAGTGCTGAAGCTAAAGAATTAACAGCCTCTGATGGGAAAAGGCTTATTGTTGATGCTTTTGCAAAATTTAAGATCAAAGATCCAGTAACTTTTTTCAAAACTGTTCACACATATGAAGGGGCTAGCCTTAGATTAAATAAAATTTTAGAATCTTCAATGCGTAAAGTAATCGGTAAAGTTCCACTTAGTACATTATTAACTAAAGAACGCTCTAACTTAATGTTACGTATTAGAGATTTAGTTGACAACGAAGCAACTTCTTTTGGTATCGATATTGTTGATGTTCGTATCTTAAAAGCTGATCTACCAGCTGAGAATAGTGCGGCTATTTACCGTAGAATGCAAACAGATAGAGAAAAAGAAGCTAAGCAAATAAGAGCAGAAGGGAATGAACAAGCGACAAAAATTGTTTCAAGAGCTGATAAAGAAAAGAAAATTATCTTAGCAGATGCATATACTAAATCTGAGAAAATTAAAGGTGAGGGAGATGCTGAAGCTGCAAGAATATATAATCTTGCCTACACTAAAGATGCTGAATTTTATAAGTTTTATCGTTCATTAGTAACTTACAGAGCTTCACTTTCTGAGGAGACTACTTCTTTTGTGTTATCTCCTGAATCAGAGTTTTTTAAATATTTAAAACTAGGTAAATAATGAAGCAGGTTTTAATAACATGTTTTCTAATTGCAACATTTATTAATACTGTCTTTGCAAAAGAAAAGGCTAAACAACAAATAAATTCACAAAATAATATTAGCAGTAATAGCAAACCTCCACAATATATTACTAGCTTTGCTGATATTATTGAACCTTTAATGCCTGCTGTAGTTAATATTTATACCGTAAGATATAAAGAGGATTACCCTCAAAAATCATTATCTGAAGTTTTTCCTTACGAGCAATTTAACAATTTTTTTGAACAATTCAACGTACCTTTTTCTTTTGAAGAGCTTTATTCTAACCCGAAAGCAATGTCACTTGGTTCTGGTTTTTTTATTGATGAAGAAGGTTTAATAGTAACTAATCATCATGTAGTTGCTGATTCTGATGAAATTCATATTAAACTCTCTGATAACACAGAGTTACCAGCAATTATTATTGGCATTGATGCTAAAACGGATTTAGCATTATTGAAAATATCTTCAAAGAAAAAATTTCCAGCAGTTAAATTTGGTAATTCTAGTAAAACCAGAGTTGGTGACGTAGTTATTGCGATTGGAAATCCACTTGGATTTGGTGGAACAGTTACTACTGGTATTATTTCTTCAAAAGGTAGGGATTTAGGTGCTAGTGTTGAGGAGCTTGTCGATGATTTTATCCAAATTGATGCAGCAATTAATAGAGGTAATTCTGGTGGTCCTTTATTTAATATTCATGGTGAAGTAATCGGCATTAATACTTCAATACCTGCAGCTGGTGGGGGGACTAATATAGGTATTGGTTTTGCGATCCCATCTAGTACAGCACAAGATATAATAACCAAATTACAAAAACACGGTAAGATAGTTCGTGGGCGCTTAGATATAGTTATTCAAAATAGCACTCCAGAATTAACAGAAGCTCTTGGTATAAGCAATATAGATTATGGAATATTAGTGGTTGATGTTAGACCAAATGGCAGTGGTCACAAAGCTGGTATTAAAAGAGGTGATTTAATAATTAAATTCAATGGTAATAAAGTTGCCGATACGCGTAAATTACAATTACATGTTGCTGATGCTTATCTTGGAGAAGAAGTGAAGTTAACTATAATTCGTAACAACCAGGAGCAAGAAGTCATTGCTAAAATAGAAGAATCATTAAGCGAAAATAATGATATGTTCTTGGAAAATACGGAAGTATTACACAAAATGGGTGCTATATTTACTAATTTATCACCAGCATTAATTGAGAAATTTAGTTTAGATCCTGATAGTAGAGGCATTATGGTTATTCATGCGATGGGAGATGAACCTCCATATGATCTTAAAATGGGTGATATAATACTTGATATTAATAATAAAATAGTTAATAATATTAACGAATTTGATAATTTTTATGAAGACTTAAAGAAAAACAACAAAAAAAGTACTTCATTACTTATCAAAAGGGATAATACAAAATTATTTATTCCAATTCTAATAAAATAACAAGATTATATATTTATAGACATGATGGAGAGCAAAGAAAAGATAGCGGTATTAAGCTTTTATAGTTTTACGAATATATCAGAACCAGAATATTTGATACCAAAGTTATTACATACAGCAAAGAGGAAATATATTAGAGGAACTATTATAGTAGCTGAAGAAGGGTTTAACGGTTCTATTAGTGGTGATGAACAAAATCTCAATTTATTATTAGAACAGCTTAAAAAAGATTCTAGAGCGACTAATATTAATATAAAGGTTAACTATTGTGATAAACATCCATTTTCTAAAATCAAGGTAAAATTAAAAAATGAAATTGTTGCAATGAAAGCTGGTAATATTGATGCAGCTAATAATGCTGGAATTTATATTGCCCCAAAAGATTGGGACGAATTTATTAGCAGGGATGATGTAATATTAATTGATACACGTAACAATTATGAAATTTTAGCTGGAACTTTTAAAGGAGCTATTGATCCACAAACAGAAACATTTCGTGATTTTCCTGAGTGGGCACAAAAAAATAAAGAAACCTTAAAAGACAAAAAAATAGCGATGTGTTGTACTGGCGGGATTCGTTGTGAGAAATCTACTGCTTATATGAAAGAACTTGGGCTTACAGACGTATACCATTTAGAGGGAGGTATTTTACAATATCTTGAAGATACTAAAAATGCTAATAATAAATGGCAAGGGGAATGTTTTGTTTTTGATGATCGTGGTGCTGTATCAGATGATTTATTGCCAGCAGAAGGCTACTGGGTAGAAGAAAATACAACTGCTAAAAAAGTGGCAATAGAAAATAATAAAATTTAAATGCTTGTAAATGATATAGTTATTATTGCTGAAAATCAGATCATATATGATACAGTTAAGACAAACTTTGTCAGTATAAAAGACTTTGCCAATATTCCTGTGAAACTTGTCTCTAAATTAACAGCTGCAAAATTTTTACAAAACTGTCCAAAAATTGACATTTTAATTATTGATACAAATTTAAAAAACATTTCTTTACCCTTATATAAAATAAGAAAATTAATTAATTTAACTAAAAATATTTTCAGTGGTGAGGAACTCAAATTAAAAAAACCAATCAGATTAGGGCAAATATTACAAATTTTAGCAAATAGTTTAAGTAACAAGCAATTATTTTGTAGTTTAAATAATAAATGGATATATGATGAAAAATTAGCCATTCTTGCTACTTGGAATAATAAAATAGAACTTACTGAAAAGGAAAATCAAATTTTCAAATTTTTACTGCTAAGCAAGGAAAGTAAAATAGATAAGAGAACTTTACTTGCAGAAGTTTGGCATTATCAAGAAAATATAGAAACTTCAACAGTTGATACCCATCTATATAATTTAAAACAAAAATTACCAAGTGAATTAGTAGAAATACAAAATAATTGCTGCATAGTAAATATTTCTGAAGTTACCTAGATGCTTATTATTTTGCTAAAATATAGATAATATGATATATTATCATCCAATATAAAACTACCTTGGCATAATTAAGTTTTTAAAATCGTTACGAAAAATATTATATGAAAAATCTAACCGCTATTTTTATTATCATTCTTGCAATTCTAATTGGCATATTTACCTATTATAAAGTAATTAGGAAACCTCATCAGGCTAGTGCTGTAATTACAACAACCAAATCTGATGATAACAATGTATTAGCAGGAGAAAAAACAAGTTTTACCAGAGAGGAAATCGAGCAAATAATTGAAGAACATATTATTGATAATCCTGACATTATCGTTAAATCGTTAGATAAATTACGTAAGCAAAAAGATCAAGAATCAAATCAAAAAGCTGAAGATTATATTAAAAATAATATGGAAGAAATCTTGGGGTTAGGCAATCCCCCTGTAATTGGTAATAAAAATGGGGCAATTTCTATAGTCTTTTTTTATGACTATAATTGTGGATTTTGCAAAGAAGCTAATAAAACAATTCTTAATATAATAAAAACTGAAACTGATATTAAAATTACTTTTAGACCCATAGCAATTCTGGGGCCTCATTCCACTTATGCTACAAAATTGTCTTTAGTAATTCACAAGGCATTTCCAGATAAGTTTTTTGCTATTCACAATAGTTTGATGTCTACCAAAGAATTAATAACTCCTAAGGTTGGTAAGGCTATATTAGCAAAATATAATATTGACTATTCTATTGTTGAAAATGAGATTAATAGTCTCTCCAGTAAGGCGCTTATAAATAAAAATCTTAAGATTGCCCAAAATTTAGGAATTCGTGGTGCTCCTTCTTATGTTATTGGAAATTATTTCACTTCTGGTCTAATGAAAGAAGAAAAACTTAAAATTATATTTGCAGAATTACGTAAGCAACAAAAAATGAAATAATAAGTCCTTGTTCACGGATTGTTTAGATATACCCAAAGCGAATGAAGATCCTGTTTTTTTAAGGACGAATAATTGAGACAGTATCAAGTTAAAAAAATCTTGCATATTCAGTGATCTGGAAGTGTTTTTAAATGAAGATAATGACTCTATTTTCAAACTTAAAAATCTGGAATTTCGTTTGTTTTGGGTATAAATGCTGTAATTAAATCAAATCTGGATCACAAAGTCACCGTTGGTGACTCGTGATGATGGTTTTTGTCATGAACGCTCACACAGTTACTGGGCCTTTAGTTAGACCATTAATAAATTGATGTAAAAATGGGTTATCAGTTTTTTCCATTTCTGTTAAGCAGCCATGCCATAATATTTTACCGCTATGGAGAAACGCAACATCTTGACCTATCATTTTAGCACTATTTATATCATGTGTAATAGTGATAGTAGTTGCTCCTAACTCTTCTCTAACTTTAATAATTAAATCATTAATAACATTAGCCATAATTGGATCAAGACCTGTTGTTGGCTCATCAAAAAAGATAATTTTCGGATTAGTACAAATTGATCTAGCTAAAGATACTCTTTTTTGCATCCCTCCTGAGAGTTCCGCTGGATATAGTTTTAATATTCTGTCACTTAAACCAACAGATTTCAATTTGCTACTGGCTAGTTCTCTTTTTTCTTTCTTTTTTAAACTATATAATTTTTCTGCAAAGAAAGTAATATTATCTTCGACGTTTAGTGAGTCAAATAAAGCTCCATTTTGAAACAAGAAGCCACAATTTTCCAAGATTCTTAAACGCTCCTTATGTGAGATATTAATAATATCCTGACCATCTAATAATACGCTACCTGAATCGGGTTTTATAAGTCCGATGATAATTTTAATTAATACTGATTTACCACTACCAGAACCGCCTAATATAACTAAAGAACGATCTTTTTTAATATCTAAATCAATACCTTGCAATACTTGGTGATTGCCAAAGCTTTTCATCAAGGATTTAATTTGTATCTTCACGTCATTATTTGTCATATTAACTACTAAAGAAAATTTCAGTGATTAAATAATTACTTATCAAAATAATAATAGATGAATGCACTACTGCTGCAGTTGTTGCATATCCTACTCCTTTAGCTCCCTTACCAGAATAATAGCCGTGATAACAACTTACAATTGATATTATAAAACCAAATGCTGCTGCTTTCACTAGTCCAGAGATCACATCTATTGCTTCTAAGTATTTTTCTGTACTTATTAAGTAGCCAGCACTACTAAACCCTAATTTATAAACACTAACCAAATATCCCCCCATGACCCCAATAATGTCACCAATTAATACTAGACAAGGCAGAGTAATTACAGCAGCAAGTACTCTTGGTGCTACTAGGTATTTAATTGGATCTGTTGATAAAGTAAATAAGGCATCAATTTGTTCTGTAACTCTCATAGTAGCAATTTCAGCAGCGATAGAAGCTCCAACTCTTCCTGCAACCATTAATCCTGCAAGCACAGGCCCTAGTTCTCTAGTGATGGATAATACTACAACAGTAGCAATAGAACTTTCAGCAGAAAATCTTGAGAAACCTGTATAGCTTTGTAGAGCTAAAACTGCTCCTGAAAAAAAAGCAGTCATTGCTACTACTGGCAGTGAAAAATAACCAATAGTCAGTAATTGTCTACCGATTAAAGAGAAATAGAACGGCCTTTTTAATATTCCAAGTAATGTTTTTAATAAAAAGATAGCAAAAACCCCAACCTCATGTGAAAAATTAATTGTTTTACTACCAATATATTGTACAACTGCTACCATAATTATGAAATATACTACTTACCTTATTTATTATTATATACTCTTTTATATCTAGAACCAAGCATAGTCAACAATTGCCGAGGATCTGTTTTACAAATACTAGCTAATTTGTCAAAATAGCAATTATTACCAATAATTTCTACATTTTGTCCCAAGAAAACATCTTTTGCTGGAAAATTACTAACATCGATAATAATATAATCCATTGATATAAGGCCTATAACTTTAGCTGGTTTATTATCAATATATACAGTACTATTTTTACTAAGAAAACGAGTATAACATCAGCATAGCCAATTGGTAATGTTGCAATTATACTATCTTTTTTAGCTATATAAGTTTCATTATAGCCTACTGACTTACCTTTAGCCAATCTCTGAATATGAATAATTGGAGCAGTTATTCTAAGAGCATTCTTTAAGGGGTTTTTATTTCCTATTAACGGATTAATACCGTATAATGCTCCACCAGGACGAACTAAATCAAAGTGGTACTCTTTGCCTAAGAATATTCCTCCAGAATTGGCTAAAGATTTTTTGGCTTTACCTGGAAAATTTTTAATTTTCTCATTAAAAAGTTTTAATTGTAACTTATTCGTAGGATTATTTTTTTGTTCACTCGAAGATAGTTGGCTCATAATGTATAGTGGATTTAACATATCCATTATTTCAGGTTTAGTACAAAGTTTAATAAATTCATCTTCTGCAATAGCAAGGCGATTCATCCCAGTATCTACATGCAGAATACAAGGTAGTTTTTGTTGTTTGTTATTTGCTAAATTTTGCCAAACTTCTATCTGACTTAAATTATTTAATACTGGAATAAGACCATTAGCTATTAATTCTTCCGTCTCGTTAACAAATACCCCATTAAGTATGTAAATATTTGATTTTGGTTTTAAACATTTTTTTAAAACCAAAGCTTCATCTATTGTTGCAACAAAAAAATGCCGACATCCGTTAGACTCAAGTGCTGGAGATATAATATTTGCTCCTAGACCATAAGCATTAGCTTTAACGATACTACTAACTTCGGCTTCTTTAGCAAAGGTTTTTAATAGATTATAATTGTCCTTTATGGCGGACAAATTAATTTCAAGAATAGAACTAGACGAATAAATCATTTATTTTGTATAATAATCCACTACCATTTTTTCTACTTCAGGAATAACAAACTCAGAGACATTACCAGATAGACTTGCTATTTCTTTAACCAATCTCGACGAAATAAATTGATTTTTCTCTGATGCTGGTAGAAAAACCGTTTCAATATTTTTATTTAGCCTAGAGTTCATACAAGACATTTGAAATTCATACTCAAAATCTGATACTGCTCTAAGCCCTCTAATAATTAGCTGAGCACCAACTTTCTTGGCAAAATCAACTAATAAGCCATCAAAATTCACAACTTTAACATTAGCTTGCATCTTATGTTGTTTGATATAAGTTTCTGCCATTTGACAACGATCAACTATAGAAAATAAAGGTTTTTTATTAGTAGACACTGATACAGCCAGAATTAATTCATTAACTATCTTGCTTGCCCGCATTATGATATCAGCATGTCCATTAGTTATTGGATCAAAAGTTCCAGGATATATACCGATGATTTTTGTCATCTTAAAATTTATCTAAGTTGCAATAAAAAAATTATCATAACTTACTTATACCATAGAAAACACATTACAGTAAATTAAAAAATACCAACTTTTAAAACGAAACTTTAGACATTCATAACAAATTCATATTTAATCTTTTATATTAGTTGTAAAATAAGGGAGCTTTTTATGCCAAAAATTATTTCAGTTGCACAACAAAAAGGAGGGGTGGGAAAGACAACTATTGTAGCTCATATTGCAATTGCACTTTCGCAAAAAGGAAAAAAGGTAGCTATGGTTGACATTGATCCACAAGGAAGCCTTGGTTATTGGCATAGTTTGAGGCAAGAAAAATTTGGTGAAGGCTATACTGGGGTTGAATTTGTCAATAGTTCTGGATGGCGAGTAGAAAGTGCTATAAATCATTTAAAGGATGATTTTGACTATATAATTATTGATTCTCCGCCGCATACTGATACTGAAGCAAAATCAGCAATTAGAGTTGCTGATTTAATTATTGTTCCAATGCAAGCAAGTCCTACTGACCTATGGGCAACTAAGTCAACTTTGGATTTTGCTAAAAGTGAAAATAAAGAAGCAAGGATTTTATTAAATAGATTTAGTCCTTTGGCCAAAGTAGGAAAAGAAATTATAAAAAAAATTGATGGTAAAATATTCAAAACTTATCTTGGTAATAGAGTAGCTTTTAGTTCTTGCTTTTTAAATGGTACAACGGTGACAGAAAGTTATCCATCATCTGCGTCAGCTGTAGAAATGCGTAATTTGACCCAGGAAATATTAAAAACTATAGAAAATGTGGCTAAACGCATGGAACATTTAGCTGGGGTTTAAAATTTAACTTAAGCTAAAAATAACTGATTTTATTGGATGTTTAAATTAAATGTTTGACGTACTAAAAAAATTTAAAAAACTTGGTGATATAGCGCTTGCTTGCGCTATAGTTAGCATATTAATGGTGTTGCTATTTCCTATACCAACTACCTTACTTGATTTCTTATTAGCTTTTTCAGTTAGTACTGCTTTTATAATTTTAATGACTACATTATTTATTGTAAAACCTCTAGAGCTAAGTGTTTTTCCAACAATATTATTAGTTACTACCTTACTAAGGCTATCATTAAATATTGCTTCAACTAGACTAATTTTATCAGAAGGACATAAAGGTTCTGATGCTGCAGGTCATGTTATTGAAGCATTTGGTGGTTTTGTCATGCAAGGTAACGTAGTTATTGGACTTATTGTATTCTTAATTCTAACATTAATTAATTTTATTGTTATTACCAAAGGTTCTGGACGTATCGCAGAAGTTGCTGCGAGATTCAGCTTAGATGCAATGCCTGGGAAACAAATGGCTATTGATGCAGAGCTTGCTGCTGGAATTATTGATGAAAAACAAGCCAAAGTCAGACGTAAAAACTTAGAAGATGAAAGTACTTTCTATGGTGCAATGGATGGTGCTAATAAATTTGTTAGAGGTGATGCTATTGCAGGTCTTATCATTACTTTTATTAATTTAATTGGTGGAATGGTAGTTGGTATTTTACAAAAAAACTTGAGTTTTGACACTGCAGTACAAACCTATACTATATTAACTATTGGTGATGGTTTAGTTTCACAAATACCTTCATTAATTATTTCAATGTCTGCAGGTTTACTTGTTACTAAAGCAGGTGGTTCTGCAGAAGCAGCTGACAAGATGATTTTTAGCCAATTAACTCGTTATCCACAGGGGCTAATGATGACTTCTGTCGTTACTGGTTTAATGGCTTTTCTACCAGGGCTACCATTTTTACCATTTTCCTTAATGGCACTTGCAAGTGCTAGTGTTGGTTATACAATGTATAAAATGAATCCTACTGATAAAGCTGGAGCGGTTCAAAATAAAGATGGAACTATATCTACCGATGATCAATCAACAAACACAGACTCGGCTGCGACCTCAGATGATTTATCAGAAACTCTATCACTTGATTTAATTAGATTAGAAATTGGTTATGGTTTAATGAGCCTAGTAAATGGTGGAGATAATGATGATTTAACTGCAATGATTAAAGGGTTAAGAAAGCAAATCGCCAAGGAATATGGTTTTGTTATTCCAACGGTAAGGATACAAGATAATATTCAACTTGAAAATGATATGTATATTATTAAAATTAAAGAATTAGAAGCAGGAAGAGGTATAGTCAGACCAGATAAAATAATGATTATGGATCCAGAAGGAGCTGACGTAGATATTCCTGGTGAAACAACTAAAGAACCAGCTTTTGGTTTGCCAGCTAAATGGATCGATGAAAATTATCGTGAAGAGGCTCTATTTAACAATTGTACAGTTGTAGATCCTGCAACTGTGATCACTACTCATATGACAGAATTAGTAAAGGAAAATATCAATGATCTACTATCATATAGTCAAACACAAAAACTTCTTGATGAAATTGGGGAGGAACATCAACAATTAGTAAAAGATGTAGTACCAGATATAGTTTCAGTTGCTACTTTGCAAAAAGTGCTACAAATCTTACTATCAGAAATGATTTCTATTCGTGATTTACCGAATATTTTAGAATCAGTTGCAGATGCTGCGAAAGAAAATAAAAATATAACAGCAATGACTGAAGCAGTAAGAGTACAGTTATCTAGACAGATTTGTCATCATAATACTAACAAAGAAGGGTTTATCCCTATAATTTCACTTTCTTCGGAGTGGGAGCAAATATTTATTAACAGCATAATGGACGATGGTACTGGCAACAAACAATTATCAATGCAACCATCAAAATTACAAGAATTTGTCCAAAAAGTTAAGAAATCATTTGATGATCAAATCTCCAAAGGTCATATTCCAGTATTATTAACTACCCCTTATACCAGACCTTATATCAGATCAGTGATTGAACGCTTTAGGCCAGCTACAGTAGTAATGTCACAAAATGAAATTCATTATAAAGCTAAAATCAGAACATTAGCTTATGTTTAGCATTGTACTGGTACATAATTCGTTGATATGGAGCGTTATTGCAAGAACATTTATGGGAATTAGCATCTAGAAAAAAATATGTAATAAAATTGAATCTGGATCGCCTGCAGAAGGCTAAAGCTTGCTTAGGATGAGTGGTTTGGGGATCCTCACGCCAACTAAAGTTTGGCTCAGAATGACGGGTTTTCTGCTTAATTACATTATGGTGTTGGGAGTAAGTTTTTTAAGTTACAACTTATCTGGGATTTAGTTGTAACTGATCTTACGGTTCTCTTGGTAACAATTTTATTACTCCCAACATAAAATAATAAGTCATGTAAGAGGCCTAAATCAGAAAAATCTGTAAGACCACCTATTATTTGATCACTAATAAATATAAAATTTTAAAGATATTTCCCTAAATAACTATCTCTAGTGATCGGGGAGTTCAAAAGACTGTACAAACAACAGCTATTATAGCCTTTAGGTTAAAAGAATTAACCTTGGACATACGCTAAAATCTCCCCGACCATATCAACCTAGCTATTCCTAAATTGTTGTAGTAAACCGAGGAGTGCACTGTTAATGGTTATTCGTGCACGAACCAGTTTGTAAAGGACTTTTGACATCCCAGGATCAGTAATTTACTATCCATAACTGGAATTCTAAATGAATTATTTTTTTAGTCAAGAAAAAATATGTAATAAAATTGAATCTGGATCGCCCGCGGAAGGCTAAAGGTTGGCTCAGGGTGACAGGTTGGAGATCCTCACCTTGATATAAAATCGGCTCATGATAACAGATTTGCTACTTGGCTTGATGTGGGCATCCACATATAACGGTTCTCATAATTTTAAAGTTATTTAACTAGACATTATTACCTCTACGAAACTCAAAGTATCTATATATATCGCTTTTTCTTGTAGTTAGTAAATACCTGAGTATTTTAGTCACATAATTATTCTTTGGAAGCTTGCAAAAATAACTTTAATATTTAATAGGTTTTATAATGTAATTCCACTCTCCTTTAAATGACTCATTTAT